>JBFEWU010000572.1:0-1913 GCA_041546215.1 Draconibacterium sp.
CAGACGCAGGAGTCATATCCGTAAAATTTGTACAATAACCTCCTTGATATGAATCATAATTACCCCCTAAATTATAACTTAAATGTTGATGGCTAAAATAGCCTTTGGAATCTCGCCAACCAAATGTCCCCTTTTTCTCTTTATGAAAATACAGATAATATTTGAGGCCGTTTTGCACCGTTATTCGTCTTCCCCAAACGTCTAATACCTCGATTGTTATCCTACCATAGCATAGGCTTAGGGTCCACCTAACTCCCCCTCGGTCGGAATAAACTCTCTCCCTCTTCACTGTGCCATAATTAGTAGGCGTAGTTGATTTTAACCTTTGGAAGGAATGTATTTTAATAAGAGAGGTGTCACAGGATTCAGGATTATTCAAAAATTGATATAATGTTTTCAACTTACCATCGATTATAGCAATCTGTGTGTCCTTTTGAAAGCGGTATAAAATATCTCCAATTTTTATTAATCCGTCTTTATCTAATATACAATCCCACGTATAATCGGAGAAGGGATAACATAACGACGAATCTGCCATACTGAAATAACCTACTTCTACCAACTCCTCAGCGTATTTCTTCGCCTCGGAGATCTTCTTAAATCCAGCCAATCTATCAGATGCCTGAGCTCTAAAAATTTTTGCCGATTTTAAACCCATCTGATTTTCCCATCTGGATTGTTCTGCAAGTGATTTGTTCTGTAGCAACAACCTTAAACTATCAGCACTTTCAAAATTTTGAACAACCAGATACCCATTTTCGGAGTATACATCAGGTTTAATCGCTTCCTGCGATTGTACATCAACACTATGGTCGATCAGTTCATGACTTTTCTCACAAGCATAAAAAATGCTTAATCCTGCTATTGCAATAGCAAACAAAACCAATTTATTCATAGGTGTGTAAGGTTTTATGGAAAGGGAAGCTGCAAATTTCCCTCTCCGGGTTTACAATTAAAACAATGCGTCCCGGTTCTTTTTATAAGGGCTGGGGTGCTTTTGGCCCTTGGTCTTATAATTGTCTGAATGGCTCATCCATTCAGAAATGAATGGGCAATTCAAATGTTTCGGCTTTTGAGGGTTGGGGGCTTCTTTTTTTACCCATTTCCGTAATCCAAAATCTACTCTTCTTCAATTTTAGCATCAAGGGTGTTTTTAGCCTGGCATCATTTCTTGTTTCATGAGCATATATTTTTGTTAAACATTCATCTATAATGTTTTACGGGATTACGGAACTTCACTTATATTTACCGCCAAGGCGCTGAGTCGCTGAGATTATTGTGAAGAGTTATAACACAAAGGTGCTCTGCCGAAGGCCCCATGGCCCCATCGGGGAAAGAAGCACCGACCAGTAAACGGTGTTCTGTGTTTCCAGTTGTCATTGTTGTCGTTGTTGTCATTGTTGTCTGAATATCCGAAAATTCTGATTAATCAATTCCTGTTGTCTTCGGAATTCGGTCTCCGTTCATCCTTTGAGCTTTCAGCTTTCAGCTTCTTCGGTCTCCGGTCTTCAGACTTCCGTCTTTTGGGTTGTCATTGTTGTCGTTGTTGTCATTGTTGTCATTGTGTCCGGTTGTCACACTGAGCGGAGTCGAAGGGTGCTTTCTGCAGTTAAAACAACTAAACACAGAGTACACGGAGTTCTCGCAGAGGGCCACGGAGCCATTAATCACTTAGCATTAATCAATTCTTTTGTGATCGTTGTCGCATTCTGAATATTAGAATATCAGAATTTATTGACCAAGCCATTAATCACTAATCAATAATAATTAATCACTTTCTTCTGACTTCCGTCTTTTGGGTTGTCATTGTTGTCTGAAGATCCGATAATCTGAAAATCTGAATATCTAAATATCCGGACATCCGGACTAATCAATGCTGCGTCTTAGCGGTTAATATCCATATCCCTTTTGTC
>JBFEWU010000477.1:0-3246 GCA_041546215.1 Draconibacterium sp.
AACCAAAACATAAATCCATTTTCCTCCCAATTTTGGTGTTGGGATTGCGGATAAATTGAGCACTGCCAAAACCATCATGAGGGCATAAATCAGGATCGAAAAAATAGTTTGTGAAAACAATCCTTCAAACAAAAACACCAGGGCCAGAATAAGCACATTATTGTCGAGCGGGAAGCCTTTGTACGTTTTGCCGTCGATAAGCCCATAAACATTAAAGTAGGTTAACCGGATTGCGCTTGAAGCTATTATAACAAATGCCCCGGGTAAAAACCAGATCTTATAATTGCCATAACTTACCAGAATGATAGCAGGTAAAACGCCAAAGCTTACAATGTCAATCATCGAATCAAGCTGGGCTCCAAATTCGCCCTGTACCCTGGTTCGCCCTTTCATTCTTCGTGCAATAACACCGTCATACCAATCGAACAGTACCGCCCACAAAACTCCTATTATTGCCGCTTGAATATTCCCCTGTATGGCAAAATAAATTCCTGTTACGGCGCTCATTAATCCCAAAAGGGAGCAAATGTTTGGCAAATCAGTAATAAAGCTGAGTACGCTTACTTGCTTCTTGTTATTCATACATCACCTCCTTTAAAGCATCGATGAGTGTATTGTTTTCCTCTTGAGTACGACTGGCAATGCGAATGTATCGGCTGGCATCGGGTTGGGTTTTCCCTGCACTGTCTTTTATGTAAATATTGTACTCAATAAATAGCCGCTTTGTGACTTCAGGTCCACTTAAAGCAGCATCGGGCAAACGACAATAAATATAGTTTGCATCGGGTTTAAAAACGGTCATTCCTTCAATCGTGCACAACTTATTGTAGAAAATATCTCTATCTGCTTTTACAATTTCACAACTGTCCTCAAACTCTTGTTTGTACAGGGGTAGTATTCTGAGAAACTCTTCAGCAAAGCCGTTAATATTCCAGATGTGAATTCCATTGCGAACGGCACCGGCAAAATCAGTATTAGCCGTTAACATATACCCGATTCGCAGTCCACATATTCCATAAGCTTTACTCATACTTTTGAGAATAGCCATATTCGGATATTTGCTGATATCCTTCTCCAGGCTTATTTGCTCCCTGTTGTCGGCAAAATCAAGAAATGATTCATCGACAATAAGCATGCAGTTGCCGGATTCGAGTTTTTCTGCCAATCGAATTAAATCTGCCTTGGGAACCAGCAACGAGGTGGGATTATTGGGCGTAACCACAACAGCCATATCAGCACCTACTCTAATGGCTTCGTGAGCAAACTTATCTACATCAAGTTGAAAAGAAGGAAACTCAAGTGGGAATTCCACCACATTTCCTTCCGGAGATGCGTTGGCATATTCATTAAAAGAAGGTACCGGGACAATCAGTTTTTTTGCCAGGGTACCCGATAATATCTTTATTATTTCGGCTGCGCCGTTTCCAACCACTATTCTTTCTGTAGGTTGTTGTATCACCTCTCCAATGAGTCCGGCCAATGCATTTTGTGCCATTGGGTAGTTCAGCACCAAATTGTGAATGTTCTCTTTCAGGTGAGTAAATACAGCCTGGGGCGGAAAATATAAATTATACAGGTAAGCATGGTCGGTAAAATCGTGCCGATAATAGCCACCATGTTGTTTTGCAATGTATTCGTATTTTTCTGCTTGTGTTTTATATTTGTTTTCCATGCTAATTCTCTCCAAAAATTAGGATGCCATTGCCTTGTCGAGTTTAACCTGCTTTTTCGTTTCCCCCGGGAACATGATTTCAGCTTTGGCTAAATCTTTTATGTTGTCAATTTCGTACCATGGTTTATGGTCAAAGGAGACCGAATCAAAGGCCAAGCTTTTATTGTCGATCATTTCAGAAAAAACAGTTTCGTAATAACAGTTAACATGACCCGCTTCAATGTATTGGTTCAATCGCCTGACAATTGCTTTCCACGATGGAAGCGAAAAACTGTAAATGTTAACGGTTTTATATCGGATATCGGAATACGATTCAGTTGTTCCTTTTTGAAAACGGGTAACTTTATTCGTTTTATCAAGTGAAACCGTTGTTCCGTCTAACCAGGGTTTCATTCGCGCAACAGCTATCCGGTCAGGATAAACCATGCCATCAAGCAAAGTGGAATTCATAACCAAATCGCTTTCGAAAAGCACAAAAGGTTCATTGATAATGCTTCGCGCCATCCAAAGCGAATAAATGTTATTTGTGGTTTTATACAACGGGCTGTGAACGTATTCAATTCGAATGTCTCCCGATTTTTCACCAAGATAATCGACGATACATTTTTGTTCGTGGCCGGTTACAATTACAAGTCGTTTAAATCCCTGGCTTTTCAGGTTTGTAACGAGTCGTGCGAGGATGGATTTGTTGCTGACAAGGGTCAGGCATTTGGGAGAACTTTTGGTTAATGGAAAAAGGCGGCTACCTGTACCTGCCGCAAGAAGCAATGCTGTGGTAATACGTTTTGTACCACAACGATTGTCTGAATCACTATTCATATTAAAGTGTATTGATACCATCAGAAAAAACCAAATGCCAATAGTTGCACCTGGCGTACTAAATTTTAGCACTCCAATGTTTGGATTAGTTTCCTGATAATTCAACTATAAGTATGAAGTCTGCTGATAGGTTGATTCTTCCCGTAAGGGTTAATCAACAAAATTGATAGTGAATGATTGATACTAAAAGATTAGTAATCCGCGTGCAAAGGTAATCTAATAAATAAAAGTAACTAATGTTTGTGTTCTATACTTCACGCTTTTAAAAATCATGCGATAATTGCACCACCAAAGGAGGCCACTCCTTCCGAGAAAGGATCGCAAAAACAATGAGGGATGCGATTTACCCCTCCAAACCTCTCCGCCAGCTGCCGGAAGGCTTAAGTCCCCTTTCGAGGATTTAGTGTCTATGACCGAGTGAAACTTTATGATAAGAATTTCGTATTGGCTTAAAATTAAACCAAAAATTAAGCAATATGAATTCTGACTCAAGCCAAAACTTTTCAGCAATACTGGTTGTTGGATTACTTTTTATTGTGTGGGGGATCATTGGCCTCATCGATTCGAAAAACGATACCTATCAGGGTTTTTATACTAAATAATAAAACTTATAAATTATGAAAAAAATTGCATTTTTATTGATTCTGTTCGCCGTGTGCCTGGTTTCAAATGCACAGAAGAAAAGTGGAACCATTTACTCGGAACATGAGTCCATCGAGAAAACAAGAGAATTGTGGTCGGCCTTCGTGAAGGGA
>JBFEWU010000076.1:0-15488 GCA_041546215.1 Draconibacterium sp.
GGGGAAACGTACGGCAAGTCTTCTTCCCTTAACCTCAGTAATAATTTCCTTCAGAACCGACGACTTGGCAACAATACGTATGCTTTGCCTGTCGCCTTGTTTTAAATGGAGTTTTGCGGGTATATTTAAGGCAATTTCCGTGAATGTTGCCACCTCGCGTTTTTCTTCTTCGGCTTGAGCTGAAGAAAGGGTAAAGATGCCCAACAAGAGTAGGCTGAAAAATAAGATCCTGGTTTTCATCTGTTTATAATTATTAATTTTTATGGTAATCCGCCAGCCGGCGGTGAACTCGCACCTTAACCATCACCTTTTGTGGTAATAATTGCAATGCTCGTTTCATTTTCTAAATCTGTTTATTTAATTTGTATTTCACGTAATTCTTCTTCCGTTTTCCAATTTATACTAATAAAGACGGACAATTGCGTTGGAAGTTGCATGGGGTAATCATTTTAATGAGATTTTATGGTCAAAGAGGCCCGGCCCAACATTATCTGTCAAGCAAACCCTCAGGAAGTTTCAGGGTAAGTGTTTTATCAATTTCATGGTAAGAAATCAGCATATTTTCGTGATATGGGATTAAAACCTCTTCACCTCTGTATGACACGGTCAGAACGATATTCCCCGAATAATCGTCAACCTGGTCAATCATCCCAATTTCGCCAAGTTTTTCATCCAGAAGAAGATAACCCTCAAACATATCTTCACTTTCCTCAGGTTCATCAATAATTTCTTCCTGGTATAAATAGGCTGAGTTACCCACCAGTCGTTTGGCATAATTCTCCTTTTCCACCCAATCGAAATGCACAATGGCCGACTTGGCAGTTGTAATGCGCATACCATCTTCAGCAACAAAAAATGGAACCAATAATCCTTCGAGTTCGATAAAAAAACGTGTGGCATCTTCTACCGAATATTCATACTGAGGTTCGAACTCAAGTATCACATTCCCGTTAACGCCATGGGTCTTTCTAAAAAACCCAACCTTTACACATTCACTTTTGGGTATCGTTTCCATAGTTCAAAGTTAAGTCATTTTTTGCCTGAAATGGAAATACAAATTGAAAAAAGAAGCTTTATCAGTGTCCTATCGGGCCTGAAAGGGTATATTGGATGAAGTTATTTTACCTTTTGAAGTCTTTGCTCCATGCTCTTTGCTCTTTGTTCTTTGTTCTTTGCTCTTTGTTCTTTGCTCTAATTCAAAATCTTTCCCATATCACTCATACACAATAAAAAAAACCACCTGCTTTTCAGCAAGTGGTTCTCTTATGTAAGATGTGTTGTCTTTCTTAAGATTCCGCACCTTCTTTTGGAGCTTCTTCATCAGCAGCAGGTTCTTCTGTTGCTGGTGCTTCAGCTTCTGCAGTTACTTCTTCCGAAGTTTCTTCTGCAGCCTCTTCAGCAGCTTCCTCGGCTTCTGCTTTAGCAACCTCAGCTTCAGCTTCGGCAGCTAATTCTGCGTTTCTGGCAGCAATTGCAGCAGCTCTTTCTTCTTTGATCTTCGTCTCAGCATCGAGTTGTTTTTTGGTTTCAGCAGCAGCATCTCCGGCCAAACGATCAATTTTAGCCTGAATTTTTGCTTCTTTTTCCGCCATCCAACTTTCCAAGCGTTTTTCAGCTTCAGCTTCGTCGAAAGCTCCTTTTTTAACACCACCCATAAGGTGTTTTTTGTACATTACACCTTTGTACGATAAAATCGCTCTAACGGTGTCGGTAGGTTGTGCGCCTTTTACAAGCCAGTCGTAAGCTTTGTCAAAATCGAGATCGATAGTAGCAGGATCAGTGTTAGGATTGTACGAGCCAATTCTTTCAATGTACCTGCCATCTCGTGGCGCCCTGCTATCTGCTACTACAATGTGGTAGTATGCGTAGCGTTTGCGGCCGTGCCGCGCTAGTCTCATTTTTACTGGCATATTTTCTAATTTTAATTTTGAAAAATGTGGCGCAAAGATAGTATAAATTTCTGTTCCTGAAACTTTTGGATAATTATTTTCACCTTTCCTGTGATTCTTAATTTTTGAACAAGAAACGGGACACTCTGCAGTATCCCGTCCCCGATATTTTAATGCCAGGCATTATCTTTTTACATACTGTTTTTCGTAGTACTTTTGATAGTCGCCCGACGTAACATTTTCGAGCCATTGGGTGTTTGTAAGGTACCAGTCGATGGTCAGTTCAATTCCTTCTTCAAACTGAAGTGAAGGTTCCCAGCCCAGTTCGTTTTTAATTTTTGTGGCATCAATGGCATACCTCAAATCGTGTCCGGCACGGTCTTTAACGTAGGTAATCAGTTTTTCTGATGTTCCGGTTTCACGGCCAAGTTTCTCATCCATTTTACGGCACATCACTTTTATCAGATCAATATTCGTCCACTCGTTAAAGCCTCCGATATTGTAGGTTTCGCCAATTTCTCCCTTGTGGTAAATCACATCAATAGCACGTGCATGGTCAACTACCCAAAGCCAGTCGCGTACGTTTTCACCTTTACCGTACACCGGTAGTGGTTTATTATTTTTAATATTATGAATAAAAAGCGGAATTAATTTTTCGGGAAACTGGAACGATCCATAATTATTCGAACAGTTTGAAATTACTGTTGGTACCCCAAAGGTATCGAGGTAAGCCCTGACAAAATGGTCGGAACTGGCTTTTGACGCCGAATAAGGGCTGTGCGGATCATAACTGCTTTCTTCAGTAAACATCCCCTCTTCCCCCAGCGAACCATAGACCTCATCGGTTGAAATGTGATAAAAACGTTTTCCGGAAAAATCGTCCTTCCAGATGTGCTTTGCCGCATTCAGCAAATTTACGGTGCCAATTACGTTGGTAAAAACAAATTCAGTCGGATTGGAAATGGAACGATCCACATGTGACTCAGCCGCCAAATGAATGACACCGTCGAACTGCTTTTCCACAAACAGTTTCAGAATGAAATCGCTGTCGACAATATCGCCTTTTATAAACTCGTAATTGGCTTTGTTTTCAATGTCTATTAAATTATTCAGGTTTCCTGCATAAGTGAGTTTATCCAGGTTTACAATTTTGTAATCCGGATACTTTTCAACGAATAGACGCACCACATGCGAACCGATAAATCCTGCACCACCTGTAATAAGAATTGTCTTCATGCTAAATATTTTGGGGTAAAAGTAAAGGATTTGGATCAGATTAAAACTGACAAATACCTATTTTAAAAACAGTTATTTAATGCCACGCAACTTCTTCTCCCATAACCAGGCTGAAAGCAAGGTCTCCTCCAACTGTTTTTCGGCCTTCCATCCCAGTTCCTCATTGGCGAAAGTGGTATCTGCCCAAATTTTTTCAATATCGCCCGCCCTGCGGCCAACAATTTTATAGTTCAATTTTACACCTGTTGCCTTTTCAAAACCGCCAACAATTTCCAACACCGATAATCCGGTTCCGGTTCCAAGATTGAAAATTTCGTAGCTCTTTTTGTTTTTGCCTTCCAACAAACGAGCGATGGCAACAACATGTGCTTTTGCCAAATCTACAACGTTAATGTAATCGCGAACAGCAGAACCATCAACCGTATCGTAATCGTTGCCAAACACTTTAAGTTCATCGCGCAAACCAGCAGCAGTTTGAGTAATAAAGGGCACAAGATTTTGAGGAACGCCAAGAGGGAGCTCACCGATCAGAGCACTTGGATGTGCACCTATGGGGTTAAAATAGCGCAGTGCAATTCCTTTAATTTCAGGATGCGCAGCAATTGAATCGCTTAAAATATCTTCGTTAACGCGTTTTGTATTTCCATAGGGCGACTCGGCATCTTTGCGTGGTGTCTTTTCGGTTACCGGCAACACATCGGGCTGTCCATAAACCGTACACGATGATGAGAATACAATGTTTGCGACACCATACTTCACCTGGCATTCCAACAGGTTCATTAAAGAAACCAGGTTGTTCCGGTAGTAAAGCAATGGTTTCTCAACCGACTCCCCAACGGCTTTCGATGCAGCAAAATGAATTATCGCTTCAATTCCGGAAGTTCTCGCAAAAAAATCGTCAGTTTTTGCTTTGTCGGCTAAATCAAACTGTTCGAATACAGGTTTAATCCCTGATATTTTTTCAATATTGTCTAAAACGTCGGCACTCGAGTTTGATAAATCGTCGACGACTACTACTTCGTAACCCGAGTTTTGCAACTCAACAACTGTATGAGAACCGATGTATCCGGTTCCGCCTGTAACTAAAATCTTTTTTGCCATGTTTTTTGGTTTGAAATGCAAAAGTAGAAAAAACAATGTATCCGCTTCGCCTTTAGTAAGCCAGTTTCCCAATGGTTTTCAAAAACTTAATCTAAGGATTTTTGTCTGAATCTACTTATGTTTATTAATTTTACACTCTAAATTCATAATTGTGGACATTGGAAAATACATACACGAACTTCTTTTAGAGAACGATATCGTTACTATTCCCGGCTTGGGCGCCTTCGTTTCGGAATATAAACCGGCAGAATTTAGCCATGAAAACGATGAAATAAAACCGCCATCAAAAATTGTTTCCTTTAATCAACAAATTAAGAATAATGATGGATTGTTGGTTGGACTTGTTGCCGAAAAGAAAAGAATGTCTCATTTCGATGCACTAAAAAAAATCGAAAAAGAACGCGAAGATATTCTTTATAAACTCGACAATGGAGAGCAGGTTGAAATTGTCGAAGTTGGAATTTTATTTTACACTGAAGAGCACCACATTGGATTTAAAGCTTACCATGATGAGAATCTTCTGCTAGACTCCTTTGGTTTGGAAAGCACAAGCATTGCCCGTGAGGAAGAAACAGCCGAAGAAGAACCTTCCCTTGTTCCTCCGGTAAGCGAAGACAAAGAAACAAAGGAACCGGTTGAAGAAGTGATACCCCGGGGAACGAGCTCTGAAGAAGAAACAGCTAAAGAAGTAACTCCAACTGAGGTTCAGAAGACAAAACCTCAGCCCGTGATAAAAACGCCTTCAGGTGAAATTCAAAAGGAGAAGAAAAAACGTGGGTGGTTATGGTTATTGCTGGTTCTTATTCCACTAATTGCGGTATCGGTTTTTCTTTTAACCCAAGAGAAAAATGACAAGGCTGCTGACACTCCTGAAGTGATGGAATCAGAGCCCAAATACATTGAAGAGCCGGTGGGAATTGAACAGGACACAGCAAAAACCGACTCTGTTAAAATTGTGGCAAAAGATACGGTTGAACCGGAAGAAGTAAAAACCGAGCCTGAGATAAATACGGATCCAAATACTCCGAAATACTACCTTGTGGGAGGAAGTTTTGCCATCGAAGAAAATGCTGAAACTTATTTAAAAGAATTGAGAGATAAGGGATTTGATGCTTTCCATGTGGGCAAAAAAGGTCGCTTTTTTATCATTGGGATTGGCACTTACAACACCTTTAACGAAGCTGAAAAAGCCAAACAGGAATACATGGTCAACAATCCGGGATCGGAAGTTTGGGTGTATAAAAAATAGTTTTCAAATTAATACGAATTGAATCCGTAAATTTCATCCAGAGTTTTACGGATTTTTTTTCGTTGCTTATAATCTTCAGGCGGATAACCCAGAGTAATTAACAAGGCCACTTTCCTTTTTCCGGGAATGTTTAAAAGATTTTGAATTCCCTTTTGGTCAAACCAGCCAATCATACAAGTTCCCAGCCCAAGTTCGGCAGCCTGCAAACAAAAATGTTCAGCTGCAATACCTATATCGTACTGAGGATATTCCTGGTCTTTCAAGCTGCCACCAATTTGTGCAATTAATTTTGCCTTTTCAATTACAAAAACGGCTATTACAGGAGCCTCTAAAGCAAATTTATTAAACGAGACCGCTTTATTAAAGGTCGCTTTAGCCACTTCCTTTTTTAATTCAGGATCGTCCACAATTATTATTTTCCAGGGCTGAGAATTACACGCTGAAGGAGCCAGATGCACAGATTCAATCACCTGCAGGATTTTTTCCCTTTCCACGGGTTTATCCTGGTATTTACGTACACTTTGGCGCAGGTTTATTAAGTCTTGAAAAGTCATTTTATCTTATTTTTCCCACAAAGTAAGTTTTTAAATCGCTTTCCCACAACATTTTAGTGGTTTTATACGTTTACTTTAAAATTACAATGTCATGAATATTGCGCTTTGGATAGTCCAGATTCTGCTTGCTGCTTTTTTTCTGACAGTGGGTTCCATTAAACTGGTTCTGCCCAAAAATAAACTTACACCAGTTTTTGAATGGATCGAAGATTTCACTCAAGCTAAAATAAAGCTAATTGGAGCCACGGAGGTTACGGGTGCATTTGGTCTGTTCCTTCCCGGAGTCTATTCAACTGCCGCTGTTCTTATTCCACTTGCTGCCGCAGGCCTCGCAGTTTTGATGATTCTTGCTGCACTTACTCACTACAACCGGTCTGAAAAATCGGAAATGACAACAAATATTGTAATTTTTGTTTTACTCGCATTTATTATTGTTGGCCGCCTGGCCTTGTAAATTAATCATTGACTCAGGTTTCGCAGCAAAGCTAACGAAGTATCAGCTATGCATCCTTTTTAATTGCAATGCAGAGCATCGGAGTATTACACTCATTTATCGCGATACGCCACGCCATTTGGATGAGCAGATTAACAGGCAAAGTACTATAAGTCGTGAGGAATTGAAACAAAATTAAAACCATTCTTAATGGTCGAACGTAAAAGGAATAACCTTTCTGAAATACATTTTATTAACCTAAAATCAGTGTGTCATGCCGAACAGTGTTTACAAAATCATCGAGTTGGTAGGAAGCAGCCCCGAATCGTGGGAAAAAGCTGCCCAAAATGCCATTAAAATTGCTTCAACATCTTTACGCGATTTACGAATTGCCGAAGTTTGCCAGATGGACATGCATCTCAATAACGGCGAAATCGAAACTTACCGCGTTAAATTAAAAGTCTCGTTTAAGTACGAAGGTTAAACAATTATCAGGCGCCAGGAATTACAATCAGGGCAACAAAATTGGTATAAAACAATTTCCCGGCGTTTGATTTTTTTGTTGATCATTTTAATTCCCCAATCTAAACCAGGTTCAACACAAAGATACAAGTACGCCAGCTGAAGGGAAATCAAGTTTAAGATTTTTGCTAGCTTAGAGCTATAAATCAAAATGGAATCACATGCCTGCCAACTTATCAGCCATACGGGACTTTGGGAAAGATTTTCCTGCTAATTACCAGATCCCCAAAAGAATACTTGGGAAAACAAGAGAAAAATTATCCATTCTGGGTTTTGGAGGAATAATGCTAAATGACAATCCGCAGGATTTTGCAGATGTTCTGGTTGCCAAAGCCTTTGAACTGGGCATAAATTATTTCGATGTTGCCCCAAAATACGGAAATGCTGAGGATCGCCTTGGCCCTGCACTAAAACCTTTTCGCAAGGATTGTTTTTTGGCCTGTAAAACCAGGCAAAGAGATGCTGCAGGAGCTCAAAGGGATTTGGAAAATTCGCTGAAAAAACTTCAAAGCGATTATTTCGATTTATACCAGCTACACGAACTTTCATCGGTAGAAGAAGTAGAGCAGGCATTTGGACCGAAGGGTGCCATGGAAACGATTGTTAAGGCCAGGCAAGCGGGCAAAATAAAACACATTGGATTTTCGGCACACCACGTTGATGCCGCCCTGTTGGCTATGCAGAAATTCGATTTCGACTCAATACTTTTTCCTCTAAATTTTGCCTGCTGGAATGCCGGTGACTTCGGCCCCCAAATCTATAGAGAAGCAGAACAAAGAGGCATGGGTATTTTGGCTTTAAAAGCAATGGCCCTTACAACCTTTAACGATGGTGAAGAATTAATCTATAAAAATTGCTGGTACAAACCAATCGGCAACGAGAGAATTATGAAAATGGCATTACAATATACACTGTCGAAAAATGTGACTGCCGCCATCCCTCCGGGTGATGTGAGTTTGTTTTTAAAAGCCCTGGAATTTATGGCGGATTTTAAACCTATCGGCGAAAATAAAACCAGAGAACTATTAAAACTGGCAAAGATCACCAGGCCCGTATTTATACACGGTTAGGGATTATCCACAACACTATCCGGCGAATAAAAAAAATACTTTTTAAAGAGTACACTGAACTCTGACTTTTCCAATAACTCATGCAATTGCCTTGCGAGATCAAGTTGAATAAAAATATATTCATCGACATCTGTCATATTAATGTTCACTGCTGAATCTACGTGTTTATCATATAACAACCATGGCCTTCCGTCCTGCTCCACATAGGTAAATCTTTGAGTTTTAATGCCATAAATCACTTGTTGTTCAGCACCACTGCCCATCAAGTAAAACGGTGTCGGATATTCAAAAAGAATCGATTTATCGCTGGCCTTATTTTCTTTAACCATACAGCCAGGAGAGAACAGGAAAGGCACTAATATGATCCATAAAATCTGTTTCATGTTATCGAAAACTGACAGTAAATGTAGTAAGAAAAGACATAAAAAAGCGGCTCCTGATTTTAGGACGCCGCTGAAACTGATAGCCAAACGAAGCAGGATGGCTGATTTTATATAGTGCTAACTGAACGGTAAAAAAACGTTGCATTCATGGCTTTGATGCAGTTGTAATCTGTTTAACAAATGCTGTGCCAAAAATCAGTTTTTTTTGCCCTCATCAACACATTTTAGGATGCAAACGATGAAATCGTTTTAACTAATAATTGAATTACGTTTTTTACATTTTGATTGAACACCTCAAGTACTGCTTCCCAGGTAACAGGATCTTCATCCGTTTTCCAGCAGTCATAGTCGGTACTTAAGGCAATTGCAGCATACGGAATTCCCAGCTCGTTTGCCAAAACACATTCTGGCGCAATTGACATGTTGATTACATCGGCCCCCCACTGCCTGAACATGTTCGATTCTGCCCGGGTCGAAAAGCGTGGTCCTTCAATGGTGACCACGGTCCCTTTTGAATGAAAACTCAGTTTTAATTCACTGGCCCTTTCAATAATTTTTTCTCTGAGCTCAGGATTAAAGGGATCGGCCATTGGTACGTGATTAAGTTGTCCTTTCTCAAACTTCTCGAAAAAAGAAACCTTACGGAAACGTGTGAAATCGATAAACTGATCGAGAATGACAAGATCACCCCTGCCGATTTCTTCTCGTAAACTTCCACAGGCCGTGGTAACCACAATATGTGTACAACCCAGTTTTTTGATGGCCCACAAATTGGCACGGTTATTCACTTGTGATGGCGGAATAGAATGATCCCTTCCGTGACGCGATAAAATAAGTACATCAACTGTTCCAATTTTACCGCTTCTAAAACTCGATGACGGATCACCATATGGCGTCTCAATGCTAATGTCTTCGGGATTTTTTAATAGGGCCGGATTTTCCAATCCCGAGCCACCAATGATTGCAATTTTTGTCATTTCTTATATTCTGGGAATAATTCTAATATACTTTTCTTGTCGGCCTTGCAAATGCCTCGTTCTGTTATTAATCCGGTGACCAGTCTCGCAGGGGTAACGTCGAAGCCATAATTGGCCACCTTACTATCTTCGGGAATTAAACGTACACTTCTTATTTGATTTTCGCTCCAACCTTCAATCTCCGAGACTTCCTCTGGTTCGCGTTGTTCAATTGGAATTTCTTTTATCCCGTCGTCAATTTCCCAATCGAAAGTAGATGATGGAAGTGCCACATAAAAAGGAATGTTGTTGTCATGAGCAGCCAGGGCTTTTAAATAGGTTCCAATTTTATTGGCAACATCGCCTCTCGCACTGGTCCGGTCGCTGCCAACTATAACGAGGTCAACCATTCCATGTTGCATTAAATGTCCCCCGGTATTGTCGGGAATTACGGTGTGCTGAACTCCCTCCTCGCCCAGCTCGTATGCCGTTAACCGGGCTCCCTGGTTGCGGGGCCGGGTTTCATCCACCCAAACATGCACCGGGATTCCTTTTAAACGGGCTTTGTAAATGGGTGCGGTTGCTGTACCCCAGTCGATACAGGCCAGCCAACCTGCGTTGCAATGCGTTAATACATTTACAGTCCCGCCTTTTTGCCGGTAGATATTTTCAATAATTTCAAGGCCAAACTCACCTATTCTTTCTCCATACTCAATTTCTTTTTCTTTTAACTGATGTGCTTTTTGCAATGTTTTTTGAATCAAATCAGTGCTTCCCCTTTCTTGCAAAATAAAATCAAGCATTTGGTCCACAGCAAAGGCCAGGTTCACCGCTGTTGGCCTCGACGATTTTAAATAGCTGGCTTTGTTATTGATATAAACATCAAGATTAACATCCTTAAAATGCAACAAGGCCAGGTACATTCCATAAGCTGCGGTTACTCCTATTAACGGTGCTCCGCGAACCACCATTTCTTTAATGGCAAAAAAGGCATCCTCTATGGTTCTCATTTCAAAGATATCGAAACGAAACGGCAACTTCCGCTGGTCGATTACCTGAACAACATTCGAATCTCCCTGTTTTATCCAGATAGTATGATAGTGTTTGTTTTGAATCTTCACTGGCAACTTTTTTAATATATTTAGGCGCTAAAAATAGTAAAATGAAGACTGACCTCAGCAATATAAAGAACATCATTTTCGATCTTGGTAATGTTTTGTTGAATCTCGATTTTGATGCTTCCATAAACGCGTTTCAGAAATTGGGTAGCGATGGCGAAATGCTTGATCACAAAAATGCCTATGCCGACCCGGTTTTCTACCAGCTCGAAATCGGGAGAATATCACCTGAAGAGTTTTATGCCAGGATTAGAGAATTACTGGATAATCCTGGCATAAGCGATGATCAAATTAAAGAGGCCTGGAGCGCCATGATTCTTGACATACCAAAGGAAAGAGTAAACTCATTGCTGGCCATAAATGAAAAATACAAGGTGTATTTGTACAGCAATACCAACCAGGTTCATGTAGAGAAGTTGCTTCGTGAATTTAAAAATGACCATGGAATTGAATTTCCATCCTTATTTAAACATACCTATTATTCACACGAAATTCACGATCGTAAGCCTGAAGTTAGTTCCTTTGAAAAGGTCATTCAACTCTCGGGAGTTAATCCTGAAGAAACACTCTTCGTTGATGATCTGGAAAAAAACATTACGGCTGCCAAAACAGTGGGGCTGAAAACACTTTGGCTAAAGGAAGATATGGAAATGGCCAATTTATTTTAAAATCCGCACCCGTTTAATTCTGATATCTTCAAGCGGCCGCCAGCGTTGATCGGTTTCAACGCGAACAATTTTATCCACCACACTCATTCCCTCGGTTACTTGCCCAAAAATGGTATAGGTGCCGTCTAAATGCGGTGCTCCGCCAATGGTTTTGTAAGCATTTCTTTGTTCTGCCGAAAAGCTATAATTATTCTGCTCTTCCAGATCGTCCAGCTCCTTATCGAAATATTTTCGTCCTGAAACGATGTAAAATTGTGAGCCGTCGGAACGACGACGGTGGTTTCTGGTATCCGGTTTTCGTGGCGATCCAATCATTCCCCGTTTATGAAACAAGCCCGGCACAATGTGCGAAGGAATGGTGTACCCAGGACCTTTCCATCCCACACTTTCCTTTGGCTCAGCGTAACGTGTATCAGCAGCACCGCTTTGAATGCCAAAATCTGCTATAACACGGTGAATCAGTAAACTATCGAAATAATGTTCCTTTGCCAGTCGTATAAAATTATCACGGTACTCAGGTGTTTCGTTAAATAATTTAATGTTTATATTACCTGCATCGGTTTCTAAAACCAGTCCTTTTATCTTTTTATTCTCGGCTGCAATCCTGGCATTTGAAGTGGTTCGAAGAATTTTAAGGTCTTTGGGACTTTCTTTCTGTTTAAGCATTGCCGAAATATACATAGAAGGAATGGCAAAGCTTTGTTGCTGGTAATTTACCACATCTGCAAAAGCAATACCAATGGCCTTTTTATTGGAAACAAAAACCGGAGCACCTGTTTGTGAAGGTCTTATTACATTGGTTATCCTGTACATTTTTGTTCCGCGGACCGATGCCAGATTCAGGACTTTCCCTGAAAAAAGCTGGATGGTTTTACTTGTTCTCCTGGCCACATACATCGACTTTGCTGAATTTGGAGCTGTTCCCTGAAAAAGTTCGATAGGTTTACGCCTTAAACTATCAACTTGTAAAATAATCAGATCATTTATGCGGTCGAATGCCACAAACTTAGTGGCTGAATACTTTTTATTCTCATCGAACGGAATAAGTTGAACACGGCTTGCATTACGTACTAATGAATATTTGGTTGCCACCAAATTTTCGGCAACAAAAAATCCCTGTCCCGTTTCTAAAATGCGGTTGTCATCGTAGGAATCGATTTTCATGATTGCCGAATGAATCTCTTCCCATTCCTGGTTCTGATTTTGAGCAGCTTTTGCTTTTGTGGGTATTTTCGTCCCTGTCTTTTCAGCACTTTGCTGTTCTTTATTCCCGCACGAAAACAATACGAAAACGACAAATAATATGGTGGTAATCGGTTTCATTATTTATTGAAAACAGTAACGGTAATTTTCACATCGGTATAAGGACGATTATTTTTATCGGTATTTAATGCCGCAATTTTGTCAATTACCTCGAAACCCGAAATGCACTCCCCGAAAATAGTATATTTCCCATCCAGTTCGGGATAACCGCCAACGCTTGTATAAGCTTTTCGTTGGGCATCCGTAAACTCCAGTGTACCCGGATGCAGGCTATATTCCGTTTCAATTTTAGTTTTTAGTTCATCAGCGATGGCACGAAACTCGGCCACTTTTTTGTCCTCCTTAAGCTGCTTTAATTTTGCCCGCACCTCAGACGTCATAATTTTACTGACAATTTTATTACGAATTGGCCTGTTTACTGCTAATTCCATGGTATCCAGCTCACCTTCGCTATACACGCTTCCTTTAATGATAAAAAACTGCGAAATATCGGACTGTTTAAACGGATTGATATCATCGGGCTGGCGCGGTGCACAAAGTGATCCTTTTTTGTGGAAATAGTGTTTTAGAATTTCATCATCAACAGTCATATCCGGATCACCATAGCCAATTCGTTTTCCCGGAGCTGCGTTTTTTGAACTTCTGGAGCCCCCCTGAATCAAAAAATTCTGGATAACACGATAAAAAAGTGTTTCGTTATAATACCCTTCCTGTGCCAGTTGAATAAAAGCATCGCGGTGTTTTGGCGTGTCGTCGTACAAGCTAAATTTCATGTTTCCCAAATGGGTTGAAATTTGAACTTCTGTCGACTGAGCACCAACTCCTGAATAGATGGCAACAGCAAAAATTAAGAGTAAAACAGTTCGAATCATATTTTATTTTGCTAGATCTACCTCCATTTTAATGTCTTTTACCGGACGGTCGTTTGCATCGGTTTCAACCGCCGCAATTTTATCCAGTACATCAAGACCTTCTACAACTTCTCCAAAAACAGTATATTCTCCATCCAAGGTCGGATAACCACCTATCGTGGTGTAAATTTCCCGCTGTCCGGGAGTGAATTCTATTTTAGGCCGGGTGGCCCAGATACTGTCTATTTCTTCTCTTATTCCGGCAACGTATGCATTAAACCCAGCCTGGTCATTTTTGGCTCTGAACTCATCCAATTGTTTTGAAGCAGCAGTAAATTTTTCCTTCATCAGCTCGGTTTTTGCACGATTATTCATCGACATTGCCATGGTGTCTAACTTCCCATGTGTATGCACAAAGCCCTGAACAATATAAAATTGTGAACCGCTGGAACGTTTTTCTGGATTCATCGGACCTCCTTTCCGGGCTGCTGCCAGTGCCCCCTTTTTATGTATGTATTTTGGGAATATCTCGGCAGGAATTGTATAACCAGGATTTCCTCCGCCAAGGCGAGCCCCAGGCTGTGCATTTCTGGAAGTGGCATCGCCACCTTGAATCATAAATCTGTTGATTACCCGGTGAAAGAGCGTTCCATCGTAGAAACCTTCATCCACAAGTTTCAAAAAGTTCTTTTTATGTTCGGATGTTTCATCGTACAATCTTAGCTTAATATCGCCATATTCGGTTTTTATTAAAACCATTCTGTCTTTTCCACCCTTTTCGGCCCGGCTACACGAAACACCAATCCCAATAACTGCCAATATTACGAAAACAAATAATCTCTTCATCTGTACAATATTTTAACTAAATTGAACTTTTAAAAATTCCTGTAAAGATAAAAAGATGACGAACATACTCTCGCACCTGATAATTTTGTTCCTGTTTTTTTCATGTTCAGCTCCCAATAAACCAGATGAAGAATCCAAGCATCAGGTTTTAGAAACCAAATCCTTTATTCCAGAATTAAGTGGAAAGTTAAATGAAATTTCAGGAATAATGATCTACGACGATTTATATTGGGGATTTAACGACAGTGGCGGGAAAAATAAACTCTATGGATTTGACAAAGAAGGTAAAATAAAAAAAGAACTTGAATTTGAAAAGGCAAAAAACCAGGATTGGGAATCCATAACACAAGATCAAAAAAACATTTACATCGGTGACTTTGGAAATAATTCAGGGGCCCGGGATGATCTTTGCATTTATAAAATTAAAAAGAAGGACATTAAAAAGAAGAAAGAGCAGAAAGTTGAAGCAAAAAAAATTCGCTTTAAATACGCCACTCAACAAAAGTATGGCTTCTTCAATAAATCCACTCCCTTCGACTGCGAAGCCATGGTTGAATTTAAAGGTAATCTTTATCTTTTTAGTAAGAATTGGAAAGACAGAACAAGCACGGTTTATAAAATCCCCACCCAAAAAGGAGAATATGAAATTCATCCAATGGATACTTTTAATGTAAAAGGCTTGATAACCGGTGCCGATATCAGTCCTGATAAAACAAAGCTGGCATTGCTGGGATACGAAAATTACCAGTCGTTTATGTGGATATTCTCTGACTTTACAGAGGACGACTTTTATGGTGGAAGCAGCCAGTTATTTAAATTAAATAAAATAACAAATGCCCAAACCGAAGGAATTAGCTTCAATGGGAACGATTCAGTTCTAATCTCGTGTGAGAGAACATGGGCATTTAACCAACAAGTATTTCTGGTTGAACTAAGCAAAATACAAAATGGAGCACATTAGAGTAAACGAAAAAATCAGGCTCGAACAAATTAAAACTTCAATGGCTCAGGTTATTTTTGATGCCATTAATCGCGATCGCGACTACCTGAAACAATGGCTCCCTTTTGTCGAATTTACAAATCAGATTTCTGATACTGAAGCATTTATATCGGGCATTAACAGCCAGGGAAATAAAAAAGACAATATCTACTGCATCTGGTATAAAGAAGAATTTGCCGGACTGATTGGCTTTAAAGATACCGATTGGGTGAATCGAAAAACTGAAATTGGATACTGGCTTGCTAAAAAAATGCAGGGAAAAGGAATCATTTTCAATAGTGTCGAAAAACTTATCAAACACGCCTTTAAGAAACTGAATATAAATCGAATACAAATTAAAACAGCCGAA
>JBFEWU010000366.1:0-4777 GCA_041546215.1 Draconibacterium sp.
ATAATCATTAATCAATTTCTCCGGTCTTCGAACTTCGGACTTCGAACTTCGGACTTTCTATGGCATATTGCGGATTAAAAATAAACGGCAAAATTAACGCCAACAGCGTACAAATAAGTATGTAAATCGGTATAGGTGGTAAGCGACGAAAAGGAGTATCTTACAATGGGCTCAAAACGTAATTCCAACTTTCTATTCAATTCATAATCAACGCCAAAACCGGCCAGTCCCATAACATTCATTGAGTTAAAATCTACCCCTTCTTCCGAAAATGAATTCACAATTTCACGGCCATCATAGGTATGAATCTGTTTGGTTTTTGAACCACTAAAAAAATCGGCCGACACGCCTGCCGACAGGAATAATTTTGTTCGACCATTCAGTAAATAAAAGTTGGCTTTAAGTGGGATTCCAAGAAAATTATAATGATACAGGGATTTGCTTTCATCAGGGATGAACGGGTCCGAATCATCGGGGAAGATATAGCCTGGTTCATCGCTTTCCATCTTATCTCCCCGGTCGGCATATTGCAAACCGCTTTCCAGCACCCAGCGTTCGCTTAGTAAATATTTAACCGTCAATCCGGTCGTATATCCAAAACGAGCCGATTCGGTTTCGTTTCGCATATCGATTAGTCCCCCGTCGTCAACATCTGCACTTAGCATTCGATATGTATAATCGGGCGAGAAACTCAAGCCAAAGGAAAAACGTTTGGAAAAATCAGAACGGTAGGTTTGTGAAAAGCCTCCAAGGGCAACACAAATAAATAGGACTGTAAAAAAAAGTTTTGGTGCGCTCATAATGACAAAGAAACAAAAATCAGGCAGAAAAGAACGGCAATGTAAAACTAAATTCACTTCCCTTACCCCTTTCGCTGATCACTCGTATTTTTCCACCATGTTTTTCCACAAATTCCTTGCAAAGTACCAGGCCCAGGCCTGTTCCCTTCTCTCCACAGGTTCCCGGAGTTGTAACGTTGCTGTCCACTCTGAATATCTTTTCAAGGTTTTCAGCAGAAATACCCACACCATTGTCCTTCACTACAATTTCACAAGAGCTGTTTACTTTTTTCACCTGAATGGAAACTTCACCGTTGTTTTCAGTAAATTTTATGGCATTGGCAAGCAGGTTGCGAATTATCGTTGCAAACATATTTTCATCGGCATTGACCGCAATTTCTTCTTCAGTAAATACTTCAACCAGGATATTCTTTTTTAATGCTGCTTCTTCATGAAAATGCAACAATTCTCTTATTTTCCCCGCCACATTTATTTTTTCAGGCTGAAAAATAATGGCACCTCTTTGCAAACGGGCCCAGGTTAGCAGATTTCCCAGTAAGTCGTGTGCACGAATGGATGACCTGTATATATTGGACAAATGATATTCCTGCTTTTCCCCATCCATCTTTTTAAATCCGGAAAGTAAGACCTCAGAGAATCCGATAATAATATTGAAATGATTACGCAAATCGTGGCCAATAATAGAAAAGAATTTATCCTTGGTGCGGTTCAGCTCATTCAGTTCTTCATTTTTGGCGGTAATCACCCTGTTTTGCTCATTAATCTGAATGGTGCGTTCCCGAACTTTTTTCTCCAGATGAATTTTGTCAAACTTCAATCTCCTCTCCCGCAATTTTATAAATCCGATTACCGTCAGTATCAATAGGAGATAATACGACAGATAGGCATAATCGCTCCGCCACCAGGGGGGAAGAACAATGATCTGAAGGCTTATTTCTTCCTTGTTCCATACGCCATCGTTATTCGATCCTATCAAGGAAAAAGTATATTCGCCGGGAGACGGCATAAAAGGTACAAACTTACGATTACCAATTTCCCTCCACTCGTTAAAAATCCCTTCCATTTTGTATGCATACTGGTTATTCTCAGGATTGGTATATTCAAGGGCCGCAAAATTGATTGTGAATGATTGCACATGATGATCCAAAACAATTTTCTTTGTATTTTCAACATTTACTGTCTCTTCCACATCGTTCCTTAGTTTTGTAAATGAAGTAAAAACAAGCTCCGGTTTGTATGGATTTCCGGGTATGGAATCGGGGAAAAAGATGTTAATCCCATTCATGCCACCAAACAATAACTCTCCGTTGGGACATACACATGAAGCACGCAAATTAAATTCAGGGCTCTGCAAACCATCGGCCAGGGTAAAAACCTCAAGCTTGCGTGATTTTTGTTGGTACCTGCAAAGTCCGTTTCCCGTTGCCAGCCAAAGGTCGTTGTTTCTGTCTTTCCTGATTCCGTAGATGTAGTTACTTGGCAATCCATCGTCAGGCCCCATATAACTGAACCTGGAGTTTTTCTTATCAAAAATATTTATGTAGGCATTGGAACCAATCCAGATATTGCCATCCACGTCTTCGCAAAGTGAAATAAGAAAATCGCTGCTCAAACCATGATGTTCTTTGGTGAAATGTTTTATTTGTCGATTTTGCGGATTATACATTTCAAGCCCGTTGATGGTAGCAATCCAAATTAAGCCCTCCGAGTCTTCGAACAGGCTGTAGATCGAGTTTGCACTTAAACGATGATTCTCCTCCACGGCATCGATATGAAAAGCTTCGACCGATGATGTATTCAAATTCACTTTATACAATCCGTTCGAACTCGCTATCCAGAAGTTTTGTTTTCGATCCTGGATAATATCATATATTCGAATGTTTTCAAAAAGGGGAAGAATTGGATTATTGAAAAATGCTGTCCACAGTACAAAGCGATTCCCAACCTGATCGTATATAAAAATGCCATTTCGTGTACCCAGCCAAATATTTCCGTCAGCATCTTTTAAAATCACATGCACAAAATCGTTGGGCAGATAGTGGTTGTCGGAGTGTTGCGATGAAAAATGTTCAACTTCATTGGTTTCCGTGTTTATAAGATTGAGCCCCTGCCCCCAGTTGCCTGCCCAGATAATTCCATCGTCGCTTTTATACAGCCCGGCAATTACATTCCCCAAAAGAGGCGTTGAGTTGGGCCGATTATTATTTTGATACAGCCTGAACTTCTTGGGTTTCAGATCGGTTTTGCTAAGACCATTCAATGTGCCAGCCCACATATTTTCCGATCTGTCAATTAGCAGGCACTGAACAATGTTACTTCCCAGTCCACTATTGTTAAGTGTAAAATTTCTAAGGCTGTATTTTTCATCGGAGACGGGCGATATGAAAAATATTCCGTTGCCTTCGGTGGATATAATCAGTGCCCCGTTTTTATCCTGAATAATATTATGGATTAAATGCCTGTAGGAAAATTGTCCACCAGATTCGAGTTGAAACGCTGCTTCCTTAAAATTCGTTTCTCCCGGTTCCGCAACAAATAAGCCTGTGCTTGTTCCCACCCAAATTCCTCCTGTTTGATCCTGAAACAATGCGGTTACATTCTTTTCCGAAAGGATTTCACCTTCGCTTTCAAAAGTACAGTAGATAAATTCTTCGCTTGCCGGTAAAAACTTTGCCAGACCCATCGAATTTGCCACCCATATGTTACCGCTGTAATCCTCCAAAACCGGAATTTTTACATCCTTTACAGAAGCATCGTATGCAAACCTGCTCGTATAATGAGAAAATGAATTATCGGCTGGATCTACAATTGAAATAAGCGGTGGTGTATGGATAAGAATTTTTCCATTGCGCAGACAGATATTGTCGTAACTGTAGTTACCTACATCATAATGATAACTGCTTTGGTACTGGATCCTTTCAAACCTGTCTTCGTCACGAACAAATTTGTGCAAACCGCCCTTGGTTCCGATCCATAAATTGCCCTCGTGATCTTCTGAAATCGCATAAATCCAGTTGTTGGAGATTGAATTTGAATCGGCGGGATTAAAGCGGTATAGTACGAAATCCTGCCCATCGAATCGATCGAGACCATTTTGTGTGCCCAGCCAAATATATCCTTTCGAATCCTGAAACATACAATTTACAACACTTTGCGACAGGCCTTCTTCAATTGATAAAGTAGTAAAATTTTGATGCTGGGCATACAAATGGGTTAACAGAAAAGTACTGAAAATCAGGATTCCGCTTAATCGTTTCATGGTTTTTAAAAATCCTAAGCAAAATACTGATTTTTATAATGTTGCGCAAATTCTTTTTCTCCTTTGGATTTCCAGTGAAAATCAGAGAAAGGGGCTAACTCCTCTGAGTCAGCCCCTTTTGGAATACCCCTGAGGATAATTCCTCGCACTAAAGCGGTAACTTTAGCTATTACGATAAAAAATAAGGGTCAATTTATAAGCTATTCCTTGTAAATAATTCTTCCCATCTGGCTTCTTCCATCAAGGTCTAATTTGTAGAAATACATACCAGAAACGGCATTCCTTGGTGTATAATCAACCTTATTCAGCACACCACGTTCAACAAAACGATCCAGAATTCTGGCCACGCGTTGTCCGGTTACGTCGTAAAGTTCAAGCACACCATAAGCATCAACACCCGAAACAAACTCGAAGGTTACCCTGTCGCTAAATGGATTCGGGTAAACTTTTAAGTCGCTGGCTTCCAATAAAGTTGAAACATCGGATTGGATATAAGCCGACTGCAAACAATTATCAAATGGGATAGTATTTGGCTCAGTATAGCTACCTGAACCATTAACATAGATATTTGCCATTGCATGAGGAATAACCCAAACCGGGTCTTGATCGGTTACAAAGCTTACGGTGAACGAATCTACGTAATTAAGTTGCGGAGAACCATACGTATATTGACCTGGTGCAACTGTATATCCGTTATTCTCAGGATATATATCACATC
>JBFEWU010000191.1:0-8907 GCA_041546215.1 Draconibacterium sp.
AGTTCTTGTGAGCCCAGAATTACAATGGATATGGATCAATGGGGGGAACAAGCTGTAATTACCAATGTTCAGGTTTTTAAATACGAAGTTGATGATAATCCGAATATTTACGAAACGGCCAATAATATTGATAAGATCTCCGGATTAAGAAGGATAATTATCTCCAATCCGGCAACTGTGGACTTAGACAGTTCAAAAGTAACCATAACATTAAAAGGAGAAGAGACTTTATCTGAAGCAGGATTGATTTTTTACCATCAAAGCAAAAGAATTGAACCACTGAATGGAGCTCCTAATGGTGGGGTTGTAACAGATATATCAGGGGGATTATTCACATATCGCTTGCATTCCGTAGACGGATCATCAAGAGATTGGTCCATTAAAATCAAATAATTTCTCCAGGATTGTATAATCCAGGCTATTAATATTGCCATTGTAGGTTTATTGTACTTATATTTAGGTTTAGTTTAGTCGATGAAGAGGGGGCATTTCGCCCCCTCTTCTATTAACTTCATAATTTATAATTCAGAAGTCAGTATTATTTTTATAATTTAATGACTTGATAAGAAAAACAAATATAGCAGTGATCGATCCTTCGTGGGGAATGTCCTGCTGCATAATAAAATCTGAAATTCATCATGATCAAAACAATTAGCTTACTTATCCTTATTCTGATCATTAAAATTGCCATGACACAGGATCTGCTACCCATCCCGACACCTGCACAGTTACAATGGCAAAATGCCGAACTGGCAGCCTGGGTTTGCTGGGATATGCATGTTTTCGACGGAGAGTTTTATGTGCAAAAGGAAGCACGTATCACCCCGGTAAAGGATTACAACACCTTTAGTCCACAGAAATACGACATGGACCAGTGGATCAAAGCCTTAAAAGATGGTGGCTTTAAAATTGCCATATTTACAGTGAGCCACGAAACTGGTTTCTTCTTCCACCAGAGCGATGCCACACCCTATTGTATGAAGGCCTTAAAATGGCAGGATGGGAAAGGGGATATTTTGCGCGATTTCAAAGCTTCATGCGAAAAGTACGGTATACTTCCCGGCGTGTATATCGGGACACGATGGAATGCTTTTTACGGCATCCACGATTTTAAAGTACATGGCGATAACCAGTTTGCCCAAAACCGGCAAAAGCACTACAATACCATGATTGAAAATATTGTAGAGGAGATTTTTACCAGGTATGGCGACTGGGCAATGGTTTGGTTCGATGGTGGAGCTCACGGCCCTGAACAGGGGGGTCCCGATGTATTGTCGGTTTTCGAAAAACACCAACCCAATTGCTTGTTTTACCACAACCTGCAACGCGCCGATATGCGCTGGGGTGGCAGCGAAAGCGGCACTGTTCCTTACCCCTGCTGGGGAACATTCCCCTATCCTTCAACGGGTGCCGGAGAATCGGCAAAAAAAGAGATTGGTGCCAATAATTTCCAGTTGCTGAAAACCGGTGATCCCGATGGAAAATACTACATCCATGCCATGAGCGATGCCCCCTTGCGGGGATATGGCGGCCACGACTGGTTTTGGGAACCCAACCGTGAAGACATCATTTATCCGCTGGATAAACTGGTGGATATGTACTACAGGTCGGTGGGACACAATACCAGCCTGATTCTGGGAGTTACGCCGGATCCCGACGGATTAATGCCCGAAGCCGATGTGCAACGTCTTAAAGAATTGGGCGATGAGATCAACAGACGATTCTCACATCCGGTGGCCACCACTGCCGGAAAAGGAGATAAGCTAAATCTTAAGCTTCCGAAAAGGCAAAAGGTAAACCAGCTCCTGTTAATGGAAGACATTTCCAGGGGTGAACGCATACGAAAATTTGTTTTGGAAGGAAAAACAAAAACGGGATGGCAAACGATTTTTGAAGGCTCATGTGTGGGCCATAAATTTATTCATCGTTTCGATGACCTGGAAGTTTCGGCAGTCCGGCTAAGGATTTTGGAGTCAAAGGGTGAACCTCAGCTTCTGGCGTTTTCTGTTTTTCAGGTGGACAATTTTGAATAATTCAGGGATATGAGTGTTAACCGCAGAGACGCTAAGGCGCAAAGAAAAATCTCAGCGTCTTAGCGCCTTAGCGGTGGAAAATGTGGCAGTTTCGAAAAGCTGCAAAGTCTTGAAAATGGAAATATAACTTAAAATATACACTGATGAAACGAGCATTGTCCGTTGGCTGGCGGATTACCTTTTTACAACTTACACCGCAGAAGACGCAGAGGCGCAAGGAAAAATCTCAGCGTCTTGGCGCCTAAGCGGTGAAAAATATAGCCGTTTCAAATAGCTGCAAGGTCTTGAAAATGTAACTTAAAATATACACTGATGAAACGAGCATTGTACGCCGGCTGGCGGATTACCTTTGAAAACGTACACCGCAGAGACGCTGATTCGCAAAGAAAAATCTCAGCGTCTTAGCGCCTTAGCGGTGAAAAATGTGGCAGTTTCAAAAAGCTGCAAAGTCTTGAAAATGGAAACGTAACTTAATTATATACGAATGAAATCTTTTACTCATCTGATTATTGCCGTTTTTACAGTGGCCTGCTTCTTTTCTTCATGTAAGCAGGATAAAGTAACAATCTGTAAGGAAGGGAAAGCGGTTTCAAGGATTGTTGTTCCCTCCAATGCCACAGAAGTCGAGAAGCACTCGTCGGTGGTGTTGCAGAACTATTTAAAGCAAATTACCGGTGCCGATTTTGATATTGTAACAGATGATAAGCCGGCGAAAAGCAACGATATTAATATCGGGAAGGTAAACAGGCAGGAAACAGCAGACATTGACTTCCCGGAGCTGGAAGAAGACGGCTTTGTCATTTTTACAGCAAACGGGCGGTTAACCATTGCGGGCGGATCGGAGAAGGGGACGCTCTACGGGGTTTATAATTTTCTTGAAATATACCTGGGATGCCGAAAATACACCTCAAAAGTATCAGTAATTCCAGCCCGCTTTACCATTGCGTTGGAAAATGTAAACGATAAAGAAATTCCTGTTTTTAAATTTCGTGAAGTGCTTTATCGCGATGTATATAATCCTGAATACATGGAATGGCACGGACTTGATAATCATGGTTCTTATAACCAGGATGGAGACTGGGGGCTTTGGTGTCATACAACCCATCGTCTGGTTCCTCCCAAAGAATACTGTGAGGAGCACCCGGAGTATTACAGCATGATTAATGGGAAACGACTTTGCAGTGCCGAAAAACACAATCAGGGAGACATCTGTTTTTCCAGTGAAGGGGCTTTTGATGTTGCCAGTGAAAGTTTAAAAACATTAATGGAAGAAAGGCCCGAATTGACCTATTGGTCGGTTAGTCAAATGGACAATGCACAGTATTGCCGGTGTCCCGATTGTCAGAAAGCCTACGACGAAAGCGGCAGTCCTCAAGGCTCCATACTTCCCTTTGTGAATAAAATGGCCCGGAAGTTTCCGGATAAAATTATTTCCACCTTATCGTATTGGTATTCAACAAGGCCTCCCCGGGGGATTAAACCCGAAAAAAATGTAAATATTTTATTGTGTAACATTGGTAGTCCCCGTCATATTCCAATAGAAGAAGGAGACTCCGCATTTTGTGCTGATTTGGAAGCCTGGCATAAAATTCATGATAATTTTCTGATTTGGGACTATGTTATTCAGTTCTCGAATTTAATGGCTCCGTTTCCTAACCTGAGGACATTGCAGCCCAACTTGCAGTATTTGCATAAAAACGGTGTTAAGGCCATGTTCGAGCAAGCAAACCGGGATTCTGGCGGACAATTTTGTGAACTTAAAGCCTATCTTTTTGCGAAATTGATGTGGGATCCTTATCGGGATCTGGACCCGATTATCGATGATTTTTTAAACGGATATTACGGTGCTGCCGGCAAATATATCCGCGAATATATTGATTTGATGCACGATACAATGGAAAGTACAGGTGCACCTCTGAGCATATTTGGTCGTCCGTGGGACAACAGAAATACTTTCCTTACAGAGGAAATGATTGATAAATACTATGCTATTTTCCACAGGGCTGAGGAGGCTGTAAAGGATTATCCGGATCAGCAATTCAGGGTAAAAACAGTTCGGATGCAGATTGATTATGCCGTACTTGACATTGCCCGGAAAGAAATTAATGGGGAACGCGGAGCACTGGAAGAAAAGGACGGTAAACTCGTTCCCAAAAAGGAAATTGAGGAGCTTTTGAATCGTTTCGTTTCCTTGTGCGACCTGAACGGTGTAACACGAATTCATGAGTGGCACACACCGCCCAGAGAATATATGCAAAAGTACAATGAATTTCTAGAAGAGAACAGTAA
This sequence comes from Draconibacterium sp., assembly GCA_041546215.1. Lineage (GTDB taxonomy): Bacteria > Bacteroidota > Bacteroidia > Bacteroidales > Prolixibacteraceae > Draconibacterium. The sequence continues at coordinate 4,323 of JBFEWU010000191.1, forward strand.
CTAAATTTTATCCCGATGAAAATCAATTGTAAGATCATCCATCTTTTTACAAATTTATCTATTCCTTTTGTTCGGGTAGTAATGTAAGTTTGCTATGTAAAGCTCATTGTGGTTTTGTTGCCAAACAATGCCTGGTGTAAACCTGAAAATTACAATTTATAGAGGATACAAATGAAGAGAATAACTATTCAGATAGCTTTATTATTGACTTGTTTTGTGAGTGCCTGGTCACAGAATAATGAGCAGCTGGTAGCTGTTGACCGCCTTGATGGAATCATCCATTTCTTCCCGGAGAATCAAAGGGAGGGAAAACTATCGCATTACCAGTTACCGGAGAGGCCGGTTTGGATGGATGCCACACGAATGGATGGAAAGACCCGGCAAATCAGAATCACAGCGCTTCCCGACTCCCGTGAAGTAAAGACAGTGGTCCGTTTTATATATCCCTTCGGCGACGCATCTGCCACCTGGAATATGGAGGTTGTGCGGGAAGGAGATCTGGTTTCTGTAGTTATTCCCTGGAATGCAATGCTCATTGGAGAACGCATGGATGCCAACGAGGGAGAAGCAGAGTCGGAGGCACTAAGAAAAAAGTTGGGAACTACAGGAGAAGGTCTTTCTGATTTGCCCTTGTTATATAGTACGGGAAATAGCATTTCCCTGGGGTATTGGCCCTACCTGGAGCGGGAGTTATGGCGAAAAGTAAATGTCTATTATCAACGTGAACTGTGGAAGGATATGCCTGAGACGCGTTCTCCCAATAACGGGCTTGCCAACAATGCCTGGGAAAGTATGCAGAAAGCTTATAAGAATGAAAGCTTTAATCCGGATTATATTTTGATAAACTTTGGCCTGCACATGATTAACGCTTATCAGAATAACCTGGAAGGATATGGAGAGTGGGTGCAAAAATTTATAGACCTGGCAAAGGTACATGGTGCAAAACTCATCTGGGTTACCACCACCCCTTATGCCATGTATAGGGAGGATAAGAATGAGACAGTGCGGAAGTTTAACGAAACAGCGACTTCTATTGTAAGTGAGAATGATATGTATGTGGCTGATTTGTATACTTGTATTACCGATTTAATAAAAGAGCGAAATGAATGGAATGTATATACGGATGGTGTTCATTTTCGTGAAGAGATAAAAGCGAAGCAAGGGGAATTTTTAGCTAAACGAATATTATCGATTATAGAAAAAACAACCAATGAATAAATTTTGACTCAAATAAATAAACGATATATACAGAATCTTGTAAATGAAACGAGTATGATCCGTCAGCCGACGGACCGCAGAAGGCAATGAATATTAACCGCGGAGTTGCAAAGAAAAATCTCAGCGCCTTAGCGTCTTGGCGGTGGAAGATGCGGCAGTTTTATATTACTTTAAAGTCTTGAAAAGAAATACCTAACTTCAATTTAAACGAATGATTTATTCAGTTAAGCAAAGAAATTCAATTTTCACACTATTTATCTTGTTTTCAGTCGTACTCTTTACCGCTTGCAGAGAAGAAAAGAAGGATCCCAACATCGTTATCATCCTTGCCGATGATCTGGGGTACGGAGATCCTCAGGTGTACAATTCAGAATCTAAAATCCCAACTCCGAATATAGACAAGCTGGCCAGTGAGGGCATGCGTTTTACCGATGCCCATTCGCCCAGCAGCGTATGTACACCAACTCGTTACGGGATACTGACCGGACAGTATGCCTGGCGTACCGACTTAAAAAAGAGTGTGTTGTGGATGTGGGACAAACCACTGATTGCAACTGACCGGCTAACATTTCCCAAAATGCTCAAAGCCAAAAACTATGAAACTGCCTGTATCGGGAAGTGGCATTTGGGCTGGCGGTGGCCGTCAAACGAAGGAGATGGGTATATGAACGATACCATTGCAATTGGTGATTACAGTTTGAAAGGAAGAAATGAACTTTGGGAAAAAATAGATTTTTCAAAAACCCTGGGAGGAGGGCCTTTGGAAGCAGGATTTGATTATTATTTCGGTGATGATGTGCCCAACTTTGCACCTTACACCTTCTTTGAAAATAATAAATTGGTAAAAATTCCGAATCAAATAAAACCCAACGATATGTATGGAGGACCGGGCCCCATGTCCAAAGGCTGGGACTTATCAGCGGTGATGCCGGCAATAACCAAACGTGCGGTTCAATATATCGAAGAACAATCCGGGAACAAAAATCCTTTCTTCTTGTATTTTGCATTGACAGCTCCCCATACACCCATAGCTCCTGCCGAAGATTTCAAAGGGAAAAGTGAAGCCGGTTTATATGGAGACTTTGTCAATGAGGTAGACTGGTCGGTGGGGCAAATTGTAGAAGCCCTTAAGAAATCGGGTGAATTTGAAAACACCATACTGTTCTTTACTTCCGACAATGGATCGCCGCAGCGGGATGGGACCAATATGGGTGGAGCTACCGGGTCGGTAAAAAGGTATGGACATGATCCCAGCCGCCCTTGGAAAGGAATGAAGGCCGATATCTGGGAAGGTGGACACAGGATCCCGTTTATCGCATCCTGGCCGGGGCAGATAAAGCCGGGCGCAGTAAGCGATGAACCCATCTGTCAAACGGATATCATCTCATCTGTGGCTTCGATATTAAAAATGACTGATGAGGGATATCCACTGGAAGACAGTTACGATATCACTTCTGTATTGTTGGGGAAAAATGATGGCAACAGAATCCGGGAAGCCCTGGTTCATCATTCCATTGATGGTACCTTTGCCATCCGAAAAGGCCAATGGAAACTGATTTTGGGGAAGGACTCAGGAGGATTCAGCAGAGGGCATAAGATAGACGGAATTCCGGTAGATACTGACGGGCAGTTGTATAACCTTGAAACTGATCCCTCAGAGGAAACAAATCGTTATGCGGAACATCCTGAAATAGTTAAAGAGTTGACGGCTTTGCTGGAACAGTATAAAAGAGATGGATTTAGCAACCGTCGATAAATAAGGTCAGGCATTCACCGATTTACTTAAGTATCTATATAAATTATATAAACATGAAATCGGGTGAAACAAAACTGTTTGATTCCAATCTGAAAAAAGAAAAGCAGGAAATAACAAGTCGGATAAATAGTCTGAAAATGTATAAAATAAAACTTGTTGCGATTATATTGGTGCTGCCCTTTCTGTTAAATGCACAGAAAAATATTGATCTCTTTATCTGGGCAGGACAGTCCAATGCCCAGGGCTGGACGGGGGATGCGGCTTATTATCCTGCCGATACTGCTTCCCTCGACCAATCCATTCTACTCAACTGGACTTTTTGGGGGAAAGAAGATTCAAAGGGCGAGTGGGTAACAATGCAAGCCCAAAAAGGGAGATATCCGTCTGGTCACTTTGGCCCGGAGGTTAGTTTTGCACGCGAGTTGAAAAAAGCCGGTTATAATCCGGCCATATTCAAATATTGCCTGGGAGCAACCGGACTTGCCCGCGACTGGAAAGCACCAGGCAAAAAAGGAATTTACGACAGTATGGTAAAGGATTTAAATCCTGCCATTCGAAAGTTAAAGGAAAGGGGATATAAGGTAAATATCCGCGGATTTATATGGATACAGGGAGAATCGGATGGTGTGAACGATGAAATCGCCAATGCTTATTACGCTAACCTGAAAATGCTGTTACATGATTTGCGTACGAACGTGGTTAAAGACACTGAACTTCAGATTATACTAGGTGTGGATGAGCAACACCGTTATATGAAGGACAGGCCCGTGGTTGTAGAAGCACAAAAGAAAATGGCACACGAGGATAAAAATATCAGTTACACAAGTATGTATGGTCTGCCCAAAGCTGATGCCACGCATTTAACGCCTGATGGATTGGTGGAACATGGTTGCCGGATTTTTAATGCATTCAATCTTTTAAATGCGGAGACTGAAAGTACTATTAAACATGCCGGAAAGCTGAAAGTGATGACCTACAATATCTGGAACGGATTCGACTGGGGGAAAGACAGTGTGCGCCGGGCAGACTGGCAAAGCTGGATGGAACAACAACAAGCCGATGTGGTGGCTTTGCAAGAGCTATGCGGCTATACGCCCGAAAAATTGGCCGAAGATGCCCATAGCTGGGGACATAGCTATTCGGTACTGCTTAAAACCTCCGGGTATTCAGTTGGACTAACATCAAGATATCCCATTGAATTGAAGGAGAAAATGAGGGAAGGAATGCATCACGGTGCCCTCCACTGTGTAAGCAAGGGAATTGATTTCCTGGTTGTCCATCTACACCCGGGAAGTATTAAGCGCCGCAGGGAAGAAAAAGCGATTTTGCTTGATAAACTGGAAGAAATAAAAGCTGGCAATTCCGAATATGTAGTACTCGGTGATTTTAATGCTCACTCACCCTTCGATGCTGATTTGTACGAACAGGATGGGTATTTTCTCGGCCGACTGAGAAAAAATAACAAAGGCAAAGGATTGAACGGGAATGCAGAGGAGAGCGGGAACCCGGATTATGCGGTTATTTCGTCGTTTCTTTCGCTTCCTTTGTATGATGTTGTAATGGATCACACCAGCGGAATTGATCAACGCGGAATTTTCCCCGGTCGGATCC
>JBFEWU010000003.1:0-57987 GCA_041546215.1 Draconibacterium sp.
CTTCGGTCTTCACCATCCCAATCTCCCAATTCCGTTGTCATTGTTGCAGGAAGTGCTAATACTGTATCTGTCATATCGTTTAACCACCTTTTACATTAATCAATAATCATTAATCAATAATCAATTTCCGGTTATCTTCCAGAGGGCTTTCAGCTTCCCCCACCGGCAGAGCCCCGAGCTTCCCACGAAGGGCTCATGGGGCCTTTGGCAGAGCTCAATTAATCTATATACTAATCACTAATAAATAATTATTATACACTTAATTATACATATCAGATAATTTATTAGTATTTTTGTACATGATCTATATCTTGGATAAAATAAACGGAGAGTTGGTGAAATCTGAGATAGTACCAATGGATAAAGATACCATTCCGTTGAAAAAAGAGGGTTGGAATTTCAATTGGAGGAGCCTGTTGAAAGATAAAGATGGTCAAAGTTATATTCTAAGAACATTAAATTCTCCAACCCAAATAGAAGGTGCTCTTTGTTTAAGAATTGCGTATGATATGTTGATAATGGACGCTTTGGAGTTAGCTCCTCATAATATTGGACGAAAAAACAAACGCTATGATTATGTAGCGGGTTGTTTAATTGTGTTTGGATGCAGGGAGAGCTTCAAATTAGAAGGTGATTACAAGGGCTTTTTAACATTTGTTTCTAAAACGTACTTGATTAAATGGTATGCAGAAAAATACGGAGCTGAGTTAGCTCTTGGACAAAGGATGTTTATAGGCTGGGAAAATGGAGAAAAATTAATTGAAGAATATTTAAACCGAACAAAAATTGATTAGTCATGAAAAAAAGAGCAGAAGGACCGCAGGAGGGTATACTAACTCATCGAATGGATGTTGGCTCAGAGGGATTTGATGATTTTCAGGCTATTTTACTAAATAAATCCAGAAAACGTACTGAAAACCAAAGGAGAAGAATTGATTTACTGACGCTCAAATATCAAATGGAAGATTATGTAATTTCAGATAAATCTGAAGTTAAATCTGCGGGAGAATTTTTAAAGACGATTTTAAAAACATTAAAAATCCAGCAAAAGCAGTTTGCTGAGTATTTGGGATTAAAACCATCAAATTTAAGCAAACTAATTAGTGGAGAACGCACAATAAACTATGATCTGGCATTAGCATTTGGCCGTTTGTTCAACCATAATCCAATGTTATGGATTGAGATTCAGGCAAAAAATGAATTAAATCGATTACTTCATGCAGATCGAAAAAAATATTCAGTCTATTCATTAAATGATTTAATTAAAGAACATAAAGATGCGGTATAGGTGTCAGGTGTAAACTTAGCTTTCCCTTATGAATACCTACGGCGAAGCTTCCTCAACCATTCCTCCATTCTAATATTCTAATACTCTAATATTCTAATCTTCCTCTTCCGTTGTCTGAAAATCCGAAAATCCAGATTAATCATTACTCAATTCCAGTGCCTCGTATAAAAATGCATTTAATGCTTGCAGCTGCTTAAAATGTTCTACCATTTGCTCCACGTATTTATCGCTTGTTACTACCGAATCTTTCATTCCTTTGGAAAAAATAAATGACTTGTATCTCAAAAGAGAAATAAAGGCATGATCTTTCGGAAATCCCTTTGGTGCTGTCTTTAGTGTATCGTTGTACATCTCCGGAAAATTCTTTTTGAAAGCGCTTTCATTTATAATTTCCAAAAACTCTTCTGCATGGTCGGCCATGTAACTACGAATAGTTCTAAGGGGCTCGGCAGGTGGCATATAGATCCCGCCTCCAACGAAACAGTTCCCGGGTTCAATATGAAAATAATAGCCCGGATTCATACTCTTTCTTCCACCTTTGCAAATAAAACTGCCAAAGTTGGTTTTGTAGGGGCGTTTATCCTTCGAGAAACGAACATCACGGAAAATACGAAACACACAATCTTTGGGACTCAATCCCAAAACCTGAGAATCGAACAGGCCAATTTCATTGATTAAAACGTCGGTAAGAAAGATTACTTTATCACGACTCTCTTCGTACCTTTTTCTATTGTCGTTAAACCATTCACGATTATTATTTTCTGTGAGTTCCGTTAAAAATTGAAGCACCTTGTTCATTGTGGAAATATTTTAAGTTATTTTTACCAGCCAAAACGAATATGATCTGCCAGTTGGTGGAACAACAATGGCAAATGGGTAACCATACAAGTTCCATCTTATCGCTGGCATGGATAAAATTCAATTACAAACTAAACAAAACCAATGGCTAAAAAGTTTGCAATAATTGTTGCCGGAGGAAGTGGAAGCAGAATGAACAAGCTGGTTCCCAAACAATTTCTTGAGATTAAAGGGAAGCCGGTTCTCATGTACACCTTTGAAGCCTTTGTCGCTTTCGATCCCGAAATTGAATTTATCCTTGTTTTGCCTCAAAATCAAACCAACTATTGGAAGGAGTTGTGTAAAAAACACCATTTTTCGCAACGGTATAAGCTGGCTTATGGTGGCGAAACCCGTTTTCAGTCGGTAAAAAACGGACTCCGGTTAATCGACTCGGATGGCATTGTTTTTATACACGATGGTGTTCGTCCCATGGTCGCTAAAAACACGATACAAAACTGCTTTGACACTACCCTTTCGCAGGGCAATGCCCTTCCTGTAGTTCCACCTGCCGAATCGATACGGTACTCGTTCGGAAACGAAAACAAAGCGGTTGACAGAAACAGATTCTTCCTGGTACAAACACCACAAACCTTCAGGGTAAACCAAATAAAAGAAGCCTATGAAAAAGCTGCACACGAAAACTTTACCGATGATGCTTCGGTATTGGAAAGCAATGGCGTACACATCAACCTGGTTGAAGGAAACCGTGAAAACATAAAAATTACGTGGCCCCAGGATTTAATTGTTGCTGAATCATTTCTATTCCCGCAGTAGTTTAAATTCAAGTCTGAAACCATGCTAATCCGGCAATAGTTACGCCAGCCCTCATACAATAAAGCAAAACCTGAGAAAGAACACTTGAAAGACAGATAAGCCATTAATTGACACCAAAATAACCTGCACTTATTGGTAAAAATACTCCTTTTGCCGATAACAAAACTGGAAACTTTAAAAAATGTAATAGTTTCATGCTTTTGTATACTAATCGATAAATTATAGCATTTTAAGAGCTTACGTAAATTTAACAGACCGGAAACTTTTTAAATAAATAAAGTTTCCTGAGATCCAATTACGTACATTTGCGGCCATGGAAGAAAGAAAACTTCATATTATTAAAAATGTAGGTGTAATGTACCTTAAATCAGGCGTACGTAACGTCACAATGGATAATGTTGCTGCCGAATTTGGTATTTCTAAAAAAACCTTATACCAGTATTTCTCCGACAAAGAAGACCTGGTGACCCATGTGGTTGATTATTTTTTGGAGAGTCCGGAACATAACATGAAAAACCTGGGAGGCGACAATGCTATCGATCACATGTTTGCCGTTCGAAACCGGGTAGCTTACATTTTGAAATTTTACAATAACAATATTGAAAGCGAATTAAAAAAATCGTACCCAACGTTGTACAAAAGAGTACACGAAGCGAAGCGACAACGTATTTTTGCAAACACCATAGACAACCTCAGACAGGGCATTTCTGAAGGTTTGTATAGAAAAGACATCGATCCGTATTTTATTGCAAAACTGCAGGTGGGCAGAATGCTGTACACTGTAAATCCCGACTATGGTATTTTCGAAGACTACGAGGTTAATTCCCTATCGTTTTTCGACAGCATCATGAATTATCACATGAGTGCTGTTTGTACCGATAAGGGGATAAAATATTACAAGAACCAATTAAATAAAATTAAGAATGAAGATAATACTTAAACAATACCTTATCCTGTTAACCATTGGCTTGAGCGCCCTGGCTTCAAAAGCCCAGGAAAAACCCATGTCATTTTCATTGCATGAAGCAACGCAGTTCGCCATGGAAAATTCCTATGTATTGAATACCACAAACAAAGACATTACAATTGCACAGAAGAAAGTTTGGGAAACCATTTCGACAGGTTTACCTCAGGTTTCGGGAGTCGCAAATTTCAATTCATTTCTGAACTTACCGGTATCCTTAATTCCGGGCGAATTTTTTGGTGAAGAACCAGGCACATATATCCCTGTAAAGTTTGGCCAGGATTATAATTCCGATTTTGGATTGAGCGTTTCGCAGCAAATTTTCGATGGCTCATGGATCGTTGGAGTAAGTTCCACTGAATTGTATGTCAACCTGTCGAAACAAGCACACGAAAAAGCTGAAATTGATATTCGGGATGCCGTTTCGCAGGCTTATTATATGGTATTAATTAGTGAACGCTACCAAAAGATAATGGAAGAAAACCTGGTAAATACACAAAAACTCTATGACGAAACAAAGGTGTATTATCAAAATGGTTTCCGGGAAGAACAGGACGTTGACCAGTTGAAAATTCTTTTAAAAACGGCAGAAAATGAAGTTTCCCGATCGAAACGTGAATTAATAATTGCCAGTACCGTTTTAAAATACACAATGGGCTACAATCTTGATATGGAAATTACATTAAATGATGAACTTGACGCATTTGTTCTGCCTGTGGTACAAAAACAAAACAAATTAAATTTTGATTTTAACAGGCACATTGATTATCGTCTGGCCTTGTCAAATTTCGAAGTTTCTGAAAAGTTACTAAAACTGGAAAAATCCACATATCTTCCAAAACTCAGTGCATTCTACAACTATTCAAAAACAGCCTACAGTAATAATTTCAACTTGTTTAAAGAAGAATGGTATCCATCATCATTGATTGGCATTCAGGCATCGATACCGATTTTCAACTCAGGGCAAAAACGCTCAAAAGTGCAGCAGGCGAGGTTAGAAATGGAGAAAGCAGAAAACGATCGCCTGCTAACTGAAATAACTCTTCAGAAGGATCATATAAGCGCTTCGGCTGAAATGGAAACGGCCATTGACCGATACCGGAACGACCGGGAAAGTCTTGATCTGGCAAGAAGTATTCTGGAAAAAACACATATAAAATTTAACGAAGGGATGGTTAGCAGTGCCGAACTTTCGCAACAGGAAACACAATATATCAATACATTTCAGGCCTTGATTGCTTCTACCATGTCGCTTCTCCAGGCTGAATTAAAACTTAAAAAAGCCTCCGGGGCTTTATAAACTCAACAAAAAAATAAAAATGGAGATGGAAATGAAAAAAATATTAATCATACTCACAACAGTAGTCTTACTGTCGGCCTGTGGCAGCACCTCCGTAACCGACGAAGACGGAAAGCGCAAGCATTTGCAAGAATTAAAGCAGGACCTTCACGTTTTGGAACAACAAATTGCAAGCCTTGAGGCTGAATTGGAAGCAAATTCAAATGAAGAGGCAGTAAAAATTAAAGTTACCAAACTGACCAGGCAAAAGTTTGAGCATTTTATTGAAGTAACCGGCAAAGTGGAAGCTGAATTGGATGTGGATGTCAGCCCCGAATCGGCAGGAGTGATTAAAGAGGTAAATGTTGTTGAAGGCGAATGGGTAAACAAAGGCGATCTGATGGCCAGACTTAATACAGAAATGTTGGAAAGTTCGGTGGAAGAGATGGAAGTTCAGCTTGATTTGGCCACAACAAATTACGAACGTCAAAAGAATCTTTGGGACCAGAACATTGGTTCTGAAATGCAATATCTTCAGGCAAAAAACAACAAAGAAAGCCTTGAAAAACGAATAAACAGTTTGAACGCACAACTTGCAATGTCCGAAATTCGTTCGCCCGTGAGCGGTATTGTTGATATTGTTTACCAGAAAAAGGGACACATCGGAAGTCCACAGGTTCCCTTTGCCAAGGTAATTAACACGAACAAAATAAAAATCTACGGCGATATTTCCGAATCCTACATCACTAAAATCAAAAAAGGCGACAAGGTAAGTATAAACTTCCCGGCTTTGGGAGAAAGTGTTGATGCCATAATTAACCAGATTGGGCATACCATCGATCCAAACAACCGCACTTTCAGGGTACGTATCAACGTAAATAATCCGGATCAAAAGATCAAACCAAACCTGGTTTCGATTTTAACCCTACGCGATTACCTTAGCGAAGAAGCCATTGTTGTTCCGGCCCTTTACATTAAAGAAGACTTTACGGGCCACTACACCTATATTGTTGAAAAAGAGGGAAGCAAGAACGTGGCCAAAAAAACATATGTTACTCCAGGCGTAACAAACAACAACATGACCGAAGTGGTTGAGGGACTTCGCGCAGGGATGAATGTTATTTCGCAGGGATACAACCAGATTGGCAACGGTACCGCCGTAGAAATTAATTAATAATTCCCCAAAACTCTTCCAAATGGAGAAAGATAAAGAAACGAAGGTAAGCGAAATAACGCGTAAGTTTAAGCCCACTTACCTGGCGCTAAAAAACAAAACTACGGTTTACATTTTTGCCGTCTTGCTGGTATTCTTCGGTTTTTACTCGTACAAGCAAATGCCACGCGAGGCCATGCCCGAAGTTGTTGTTCCTTACATATTTGTACAAACTGCCTATCCCGGAAACTCGCCGGTTGACATTGAAAACCTGGTAACGCGCCCCATAGAGAAAGAACTAAAGGGATTGAAAGGGGTAAAAAAAGTGTCATCGGCATCTTTCCAGGATGCAAGTATGATTATTGTTGAGTACACAACCAATGTTACCATAAAACAGGCACTTCAGGATACAAAAGACCGTGTTGACAAATCAATATCAGAGCTGCCAACCGACTTACCCAGCGATCCATTCGTAACCGATTTTGACCTCTCGGAATTCCCAATTATGAATGTGAACATTTCAGGAGAATACAGCATGCGCGACCTGAAAAAGTTTGCAGAAGTTATGCAGGACGAATTTGAATCGTATCGTGAGATTTCGGAGGCAAATATCCGCGGTGTGGAAGAACGCGAGATCCAGATTGATGTTGATCCCCATAAGCTTGACGCAGTTGGTCTCTCTTTTGAAGATGTGGCTTTTGCCATTCAGTTTGAAAACATTAGCATGGGTGCCGGACAGTTTACTGCCGACCAAATCCGCAGGACCATACGAACCGATGCCAACTACACAAACACGGACCAAATTGCCAACACCATCATTAAGGTGAATAACAGCAAGCCTGTTTACATCCGCGACATTGCCAATGTTGTTGATGGCTACAAAGAACAGGCAACCATTGCCCGCTTAAACAATAAGCCCGTTGTGACTTTGTCGGTAAGCAAAAAGTCGGGTGAAAACATATTATCCGCTTCGGAGAACGTGGTAAAGGGTATCGATCAATTGAAAGCACGTGGCCAAATCCCCGATGACCTGGAGGTTATTATTACGGATGATATGACCATTGAAATTGAGAATACCATTTCGAGTCTGGAAAACAGCATTATCCTGGGTATGATTTTGGTAACCTTTGTTTTGTTCCTTTTCCTCGGTTTCCGAAATGCTTTATTTGCCGGATTGGCCATCCCACTTTCGATGTTCTTGTCGTTTGTCGTTCTGGAACAAACCGGAATTACACTAAACTCAATGGTACTTTACGGACTGATCCTGGCCCTGGGAATGCTGGTTGATAACGCCATTGTTGTGGTCGAAAATGTATACCGGCTGCTGAGCAACGGTGTTCCTCTTTTAAAGGCAACCAAACAAGGGGTAAGTGAAATTGCTTTCCCCATTATATCATCAACACTTACCACCCTGGCAGCTTTCTTTCCACTGCTGGCCTGGGAAGGAATGATTGGTGAGTTTATGAAGATTTTTCCGCAAACCCTGATTGTGGTGCTGGCCTCATCACTCTTTGTCGCGCTCATCCTGAATCCTGCTTTTATTGCCGGATTTATGAAGGTTGACGACATTTCCAAAAAGGCAAATAAAAAAAGGATAATTCGCAATGTTGCCATTTTCGGTGCTTTCGCAGCATTGTTTTATGCCATGCAGATCTTTTTAATTGCGAATTTACTGGCCACGATAGCCTTGCTGATGATCCTGAATTTATTTGTTTTGCGTGGCCTTGCCCGCTGGTTTCAAACCCGGTTTTTGCTTGCAGTTGAGAAGTATTATACCCGGCAGTTGAGACATGCATTGACAGGACGATGGCCTTATGTGTATTTTTTCGGAACCATACTTCTGCTTTTCTTTTCAATGGGCTTCTATTTTGGCGGAAATCCCAAGATGGTTTTCTTCCCCAGTGTTGATCCCAATACCGTTTTTGTAACCATGGAACTACCTTTGGGAACATCCATTGAACGAACCGATGAAGTAGCCGCCGAAGTGGAAACCATAGTTAAAAATACACTCGAACCTTATAACAGCATCGTTAAATCGGTTACCACCAATGTTGGTGTTGGCAAAGGCGGAATGTTCGACACCGAGACAAGCCCCAATAAATGTTTGATTTCGGTAAGTTTCGTGCAGTTTAAATACCGCGAAGGATTAAACACTAGCACCATTATGCAAAAAATTGCAACAACCCTGGATGGTTTTGTGGGGGCTAAAATTTTTGTGGAGACCGGCGACATGGGGCCGCCCACGGGAAGTCCGGTAAACATCGACATTAGCGGCGATGAGTTTGATCAACTCATTACCATTACCGACGATTTCCTCCGCCTGATCGAAGACGATAATATTCCGGGAATTGATGAATTAAAACTGAATATTAATACCAACCAGCCTGAAATGCTGATTGAGGTTGACCGCGAGCAGGCACGTTTGTACGAACTTTCAACACAGCAAATTGCAATGGCTTTCCGCAATGCCATTTATGGTTACGAGGCCAGTCACTTTAAAGATGGTGAAGATGAGTACGATATTTTTGTGCGACTGGAGGAGAAATACCGTAACGATGTTTCAACCTTAATGAACCAAAAAATACCGGTGAACGAACATTCAGTTCCAATTTCTTCGGTAGCAAATTTTAAGTTCTCAAGCTCTTACGACAAAATTAGCCGCATCGACTTTAAGCGTGTCATTACAATCTCTTCAGGAGTGGTTGAAGGGTACAACGCCAATGAAATTAATGCTCGTATTGAACAAATTTTATCCGACTATCAAATGCCTGCGGGTTACACCTACGAGTTTACCGGCGAGCAAAAAGAACAGGCCGAAAGTATGGAATTCCTTGCTTTTGCTTTATTAATTGCCATTGCCATGATTATGGTTATTCTGGTAACACAGTTTAACTCCTTTATCCGCCCCGCCATTATTATTGCAACGGTAATTTTCAGCACCATCGGTGTTTTTCTTGGCTTGGGAATATTTAAAATGGAGTTTGTGGTCATTATGACCGGCATTGGAATTATTTCACTGGCCGGTATTGTAGTAAACAACGGCATTGTGTTAATCGATTACATCGATCTTACCCGTAAGCGATACCGTGAAGAATACGGTTATTCTGAGGATGCTTTTTTACCAAAAGAAATGCAGATTGACGCTTTGGTTGAAGCAGGAAAAACACGTTTACGCCCGGTACTTTTAACAGCCATTACTACTGTCCTGGGCTTGTTACCATTGGCCATTGGCTTAAACTTCAATTTCTTTACTTTGTATTCCAAGTTTGATCCACAAATTTCAATTGGTGGAGAAAGTGTAGCATTTTGGGGACCCATGTCGTGGACGGTGATTTTTGGATTAACCTTTGCGACTTTCCTGACGCTGTTGATTTCACCGGTAATGTACATGCTAACCATTCGAATAAACTATTCCATTAGAAAATGGATTGGCAACCTGCCAAAAGATAATATTCAAAGAAAAGCCGAAATTCCGGAATAAAAATTTTGGGAGTTATAAAAAAAGAGGCTATCTCACAAGACAGCCTCTTTTTTTATATCTGTCATTTATCGAGCCGTTCACTCCAAAAGAAATGCTTCGGCACAAGAAAGATTCATCCTGAATTATGATGCGATTCAAGCAAGGCTGCAAAAGGAAATAAGAAAATCCTATCCACTGGCTTTACGGGAAAAGATGTTGACTGGCAAGAATAAAGAAAGCCTTTTAAAACGCATCATCTAAAGTCCGGACAGTAAGCACTTCCTTTAATTTTTCTTCCGGGATAGTGGTCTTTAAATTCACGGTAATTTTTTCATCAGGCATCAGGTCAAAATAATTATCTGAAAAGAAACCCTCTTCATCGCCAATTTGCAGATACACATTTTTAGCCAACTGATCACTTTCAAGGGTAATGGCAAAACCTTCATCCGTTTTAAAAACAGTATGTTCAAGCTTGGGGCTTGGAATTTTTAAGTCTTTAAAGGGAAGGAAATAGTAGTAATTCTTTGCCAAAATATTTCCGTTTTCAACCAACTCGGCAACGAATACCATATCTTTGATCTGACTCCGGTATTTATACCTGAATTCCCATTTGTTTACATCGAAATAATCGTCGCTCGAGTTTACCGGAATCTCCACAAGAGAAGCCTCTTCCCAAATTACCTTCCCTTCAAAATCGGCCAGGCGAAGCCGCAATTCAGCCTTTACCGGCTCCAGACGATCGTTAACAATTCCAACTCTGAATTTTAAATTATTCTCATACGGGCTAAGTAAAACCGGCTCGAATCCCTTTTTAACGTAGTATTGCAGCGCTTTCCAATTCTGGTAGTAATCGCTTGAACTCCACGATGCCACCGGCCAGCAATCGTTAATCTGCCAGTATAAACTTCCCATGCAGAAAGGCATTGCCCGCCGGTGTCCTTCCAGTCCAAACTTAATTCCTTCGGCCTGCAAAACGTGGTTTACATACAGGAACGACTCAAAATCCTTTGGTTTTTTGTACGATTTCAACATGTAGTATTCAATGGTACCGTTACCAATCGACGAGCGCTGATGCGATTTCATGACCTCCGAGAAGATATCGTAATCCTCGGGCATGGCATATTTTCTTACCGATGAAATTTCGGGGAAACTTTGGAACCCGTATTCACTCATAAAACGCGGCAGGTGTGTGGCGTAAGTCTCGAAGGGCTCTTTCCCCCACCAAACGCCCCAATAGTGCTCGTCTCCATTTACCAGATCGGCCTTAACACCCCTTCCTGATGACGGACTGGATGCCCAGTAACTTCGTTTCGGATCGAATTCTTCAACAACACCCGGCAGTGTTTTATGGAAAATATCCACATAAGCCTGCCACATTTTATCGGCATTTTCTTCACTCTTTTCGCGTTCTTTTTCTTCCCATCCCCAGTCTTTCCAGGCAGCCAGAATTTCGTTATTCCCGCACCACAGGGCAATACTTGGGTGATTACGCAAGCGCTTAACATTGTCGATAGCCTCGAGGCGTACATTTTCAAGAAAAGCCTCATCGCCGGGGAACATGGCACAGGCAAACATAAAATCCTGCCAAACCAAAATTCCGGCTTCATCACACAAATCGTAAAAAATATCCTCTTCGTAAACGCCGCCACCCCAAATGCGTAACATATTGTTGTTGGAGTTCTTAGCGGTTTCAACAACAGTTCTATAATTTTCTTCGCTTACCCGTGGCAGAAAAACATCGTTTGGAATGTAGTTCGCACCTTTCATAAAAACCGGATGCCCGTTTAATTTGAAATAAAACGAAGTTCCCTCTACGTCCTTTTCGCGAACCAATTCCAGCGTGCGAATTCCAATTCGCGTATCTTCCCTCACTGTTCTTCCATCAACCTTTAACTCCCCGGTAATGGCGTATAAATTGGCTTCACCTAAACCATTGGTCCACCATAATTTTGGCTCCTGAATTTCAAAATCAATTGAATATTTCTTCAGGCCCTCAGTCAAATTAACAGCGGCAGTTGCCAACTGTGCACCATCGTTATTTATGGCTATTTGGGCTTTCCCTTTTTCCGCTGCATCAATTTCAAAAACAGCAGTAAAAGTGGCTTTACTTTCGCTAAGCTCATTTTGAATAATCTGCAGATTTTCGATTTTAGCTTCGTCCCAGGCTTGTAAATACACCGGACGCCATATGCCACTGGTAACCAAACGCGGACCCCAGTCCCATCCAAAATGATAACCGGCCTTGCGCGTATAAATACTTACCCTTTTGCGATCCTCAACCTTACCAATATAGGCTAAATCATTGTCCGATACCGGAATTTCGTAACCCTGTGCATCGTATTTTTTGATGCCCTCGTTTATGGGCGATCGGAAAACAATGTGTAGCTCGTTTTCTCCTTCTTTTAGCACGTCTTTTACATTAAGGGTATACTCACGAAACATGTTGTCGGTCGAAATCAGCTTTTGCCCGTTAAGCATCACATCGGTATAGGTGTCCAAACCTTTAAAATCGAGCTCTACACGATCGCGTTTTAACAAATCCTTTTCAACAGTAAAAGTGCCAAGGTATTCCCAGTCTACTTTGTCTATCCACTGTAAATCATGCTCATTTAAACGATAAAAAGGATCATCAATTTTCTCATTATCCATCAAGTCTGTATGTACCGTTCCGGGAACCGTGGCCGGTAGCCAATCATTTTCACCCACCTGCCTGAAGGTCCAGTTCTCCGATATTTCTTTTTGTACCTTCAATTCAGGATCTTTTGAAGTTTGTATACATGAGCTAACAAAAAATAAAAAAGTAAGGGCCAGCAAAGACATTCGACGTCTGAAAAACATAGTAATAATATTTACGCGTGATCAAATTTAGACAAATTCAGGTAAGAATTGCGCAGATACATCGCTGATTTTACATTTTATACGGATAAATAAATGACAAGAGTTAGCCCTTGATCCTGCTGTGAAACGAAAAAAAGCCCGGAGAGAAATCCCCGGGCTTTTTAAAAATTATGTGCGTATTTTTTATTCGCCACGTACTGCCGCAACACCGGGAAGTGTTTTCCCTTCCAGATATTCCAACAAAGCACCACCTGCAGTAGAGATGTAGGATACGCCCTCGGCAAAACCGAATTGATTCACACAAGCCACAGAATCGCCTCCACCCACAAGCGAGAAAGCGCCTTTCTTTGTGGCTTCAACAATGGCAGTCCCAATTGCTTTCGAACCACCGGCAAAAGTATCCATTTCGAAAACGCCAACAGGCCCGTTCCACAGAATAGTACCCGAGTTTTCGATTACTTCTTTCATTTTTGCAATACTATCAGGACCGGCATCCAAACCTTGCCAACCATCTTCAATTGCATTTGCTGCACAAATTTTTGTATTGGCATCGTTGCTAAAGTCATCGGCAACCACAACATCGGTGGCAATGACCAAATTAACACCCTTTTCTTTGGCGATTTTTTCTATCTTTTGGGCTGTTTCTAAAAAATCATTTTCGCAAATCGAGTCACCAACCTGTCCTCCATTGGCTTTAACGAAAGTGTAAGTCATACCACCACCTAAGATCAGGTTATCAACTTTGTTTAACAAGTTTTCAATGATTGTAATTTTAGAGGAAACCTTTGCTCCACCCATAATTGCAGTAAGTGGACGCTGTGGATCTTTCACAACTTTATCCAAACTTTTCACCTCGCTTTCAATGAGGGTACCAAACATTTTATCGTTGGGGAAAAACTTGGCAATAACGGCTGTTGAAGCATGTGCGCGGTGAGCAGTACCGAAAGCATCGTTTACCCAGCAGTCGCCATTTTCAGCTAATTTGGCAGCAAATTCTTCGTCGCCTTTTGTTTCTTCTTTGTAAAAACGAAGATTTTCAAGAATTAAAACTTCACCCGGTTTTACGTTTTCGGCCATGGCCTTAACTTCGTCTCCAATGCAGTCGGGAGCGATTTTTACCCTTGCACCATCCAATAATTCGCTCAAATGGTTTACCAAAGGTTTCAGGGAGAATTTTTCTTCAGGACCATTTTTCGGACGACCAAGGTGCGACATGATAATAGGAGAACCACCCCCTTCAATAATTTTTTTAATGGTGGGCAATGCAGCTCTCATACGAGTGTCGTCGGTTATTTCAAAATTTTCGTTTAACGGCACATTAAAATCAACACGAATAAGTGCTCTTTTGCCTTTAAAATCGTAACTGCTAATCGTTTGCATGATATTTTGTTTTTTATGTTTTTTTTTAAAATCAACCAAAGTTAAAAATTAATACAACCAAAAAACAGCGCGTATTTGCTGACAGCAGTAATTTAATGTTGAGGTAACTTCAGTGGAAGCGCTACAATGCAATTTCCGGACCTTAAATTTCACAAGGTCGAATTTTGATTATGTATTTTTAATTATTGGAGTTTATTTGGTTATTTTTGGCGCATGTTTTTTAAAGACGTTGTTGGACAGGATGAGATAAAAAAGCGTTTGATTCGTTCGGTAAAGGAAGAGCGAATTAGTCACGCACAATTGTTTTCAGGACATTCGGGAACGGGCAAGCTGGCCATGGCCCTGGCTTATGCCCAGTATATTTCGTGTAAAAACCGAACGGATGACGATTCGTGTGGTGTGTGTCCAAGTTGCCACAAATACAAAAAACTGGCGCATCCCGACCTGCATTTTGTCTTTCCCATTTTTAATGCCAAACAATTTAACAAACCAGTGAGTGACGACTTTCTCCCACAGTGGCGGGAAAAAGTGTTCGACAATCCATATTTTCAACTGAGCAGCTGGCTAAGCCACATTGATGCAGGCAATGCACAAGGAGAAATTTACGAGCGGGAGAGCGAGTCGATTCTTCGCAAGCTTAACCTGAAATCATTTGAATCAGAATTTAAAATAATGATCATCTGGTTGCCCGAGAAAATGAACCTGGCCTGTTCGAACAAGCTGCTAAAAATGATTGAGGAGCCACCCAGCAAAACACTTTTCATTTTAATCACCGAAAATGAAGAGGGAGTGATTGGCACCATTCGCTCGCGGGCGCAGTTGGTAAAATTCCCTTTCGTTGATCACAATGCACTGCGAAATGCACTGCTAAAAATAGAAAATATCGATCCCGAAATTGTACCCGATGCTGTTCATCTGGCGTCGGGCAGTTACATCAGGGCGCTGGAGTACTTAAGGCCAGGTGATGACGAACAATTCTATTTTCAAAAATTTCAGGAAATGATGCGCTTTGCCTATGCCCGGCAGGTTAGTGAATTAATTGTTTGGGCCGATGAAATGGCCAAAATAGGAAGAGATAAACAGAAAGCTTATTTTGCCGCTGCACTTCGTTTGGCGCGCGAATACTTTGTTTCGAATATGAAGCACAGTAAAATTGTGTACCTCAACCGTGATGAAAAAGATTGGGGCAAAAAGTTTGCACCATTTATTAATGAGCGCAATATTGTGCCCTTGGCCGATGAGTTCGAACTGGGAATTAAACACATATCCATGAATGGAAATCCCCGTATTGTTTTTCTGGATACTGCTCTACGGATGGTAAGATTGATAAAAAGGTAAGGTTCGCTTTTTTAGATTCAATTTAAAAACCAAGCATTTACACTTCAATTTAGCATTAATCATTACTTTTGTAACTGAAATGTTTATCTTACCGGGATAAATTGCTTCAGTACAAAATATGCAAGAAATTAGCACTATAGATAGAGGCATTTGCCAGAAAAAAGACGGTGCCTGTGGAAAACTGTTGGTTACCGATTGGCTGGGAGATGTTCAGCCAGCCTACAAATTGGACGATATTGTTGAGGTTCGCTTTAAAAATACACGTAAAGATTATTACCGAAATGTAAACAACTTAAAATTAAAAGTTGGCGATCTTATTGCTGTTGAAGGGAGTCCGGGCCACGACATCGGGATAGTATCCTTAATGGGCGAACTGGTTTTTGAGCAAATGAAGCGCCACAAGGTAACCTTTAACAATGGCGAATATCGGAAGGTATATCGCAAGGCCAAGCAGGTTGATATTGACAAATGGAAAGAAGCCATTTCGCTGGAACACAAAACCATGATTCTCTCAAGACAGATGGTAAAAGACCTGAAGCTTGACATGAAAATTGGTGACGTGGAATACCAGGGTGACAAAACCAAAGCCATTTTCTATTACATCGCCGATGGTCGTGTTGATTTTCGCCAACTCATTAAGGTATTGGCCGAAAATTTCCGGATACGAATTGAAATGAAGCAAATTGGTGCCCGCCAGGAAGCAGGTCGAATTGGTGGTATTGGTCCTTGCGGACGAGAACTTTGCTGCTCAACCTGGATGTGTAATTTTGTTTCGGTAACCACGAATTCGGCCCGATATCAGGAAATTTCACTCAATCCCCAAAAACTTGCCGGACAGTGTGGAAAATTAAAATGCTGTTTGAATTTTGAGGTAGATACATACATTGATGCACAAAAGGATTTTCCACCCAATAATATTCCTTTGGAATCAGAAAACCTGACTTATCATTTTCTGAAAGCTGATATTTTCGGTGGAATATACTGGTATGCTCCGCAAGGAAACGGTCCTTCGAATTTGGTACCTGTTCCCGTTCGACGGGTAAAAGAAGTTATTCGTATGAACCGAAATGGCAAAAAGCCCGAAAAACTTATTACGGATAATTACGAGACCGAAACCAAAAAAGCCGAATCTTTCCAGAATGTGGTTGGGCAAGACGATTTGCATCGATTCGATCGTCCGAAAAAAAACACCAGGAAGAAAAGCCGGAATAAAAGGAGGAATCCACACCGGGCAGGGCAACAGGCTGAAAATCAAAACCAGGGTGGATCAAAATCAAACCGGAAAACAAGCAGAAGATAGATGAGGAAGCTTTCGAAATTTGTTTATGTTGGATTGTTGCTGGCAATTCTATCAGCCTGCGATGCAAACCGGGTTTTTGACGAATACAAACCTATAATTGAAGAAAGCTGGCACAAAGATTCTCTACTGGTTTTTACCATTCCAATTACCGATACCGTTCAAAATCATAATCTATATATCAACGTTAGAAACGATATTGATTATGACTACAGTAATCTGTGGCTTTTCATAAACATTGAACAGCCGGGGGGAGTTGCCAGACGAGATACTTTCGAGATCGCACTGGCCGATCCCTCAGGAAGATGGTTAGGCGAAGGCTTTGGGGGATACAAAACCCGAAAGGCAGCTTACCGAAGCAATGTGTTTTTCCCCATATCTGGTGACTATAGAATTTCAATTCAGCAAGGGATGCGACAAAACCGACTCAAAGGAATCAGCGACCTTGGCTTACGGATTGAGAAAAGCAACTAGATTGACCGGGCATGTGCATGTAAAAACATCTGTTTAAAACAATTTTTAGATAAAGTGGGCAAAGGAAAACTTAAAAAGTTTGATGAAATAAAAAGCTTCGAACATGTTGTTCAGGTACCGTTTCATGTAATCGAACACAATAATTTTCATTTAAAAGGAAAGTGGGCAAAGGAATTTTTCAAAAACCAAAATTCCGTTATTTTAGAATTGGGCTGTGGCAAAGGTGAATATACCGTTGAATTGGCAGCGATGAATCCAAACATCAACTACATTGGTGTTGACATAAAAGGTTCCCGACTATGGAAAGGAGCCAAACAAGCCAAAGAACGTGGTTTGAAAAATGTGGGATTTTTACGCACTAATATAGAACTTATTGCCCAGTTTTTTGGAGAAGACGAAGTGGAAGAAATCTGGTTAACCTTTCCCGATCCACAAATGAAACGCACCCGGAAACGACTGACATCCACCACATTTTTAAATAAGTATCGAAACTTCCTTAAACCGGGCGGCATAATTCACCTGAAATGCGACAGTAATTTTCAGTATACCTACACCAGTGCACTGGTTAAACGGAATAGATTTGAGGTTTTGGCAGAAACTGACAACCTCTATGAATGGGAACATTTAAACGATATTCTGAAAATAAAAACCTATTACGAAAAACAGTGGCTCGATCGTGGAATTACCAGTAAATACCTGGCTTTTAAACCGCACGATGGTGAATATGTGGAACCAAATATTGAAATTGAACACGACGAATACCGCAGTTTCGGCCGAAGTGCAAGAGACTTGTGAAAAAATCGCCATGTACAGATTATAAAAGTTGAGCTGATGTCAGATTTTTTTAAGCAGGTTTACGAAGTGGCAAAACGTATCCCTTCCGGACGAGTGACATCTTATGGTGCCATTGCAAAATACCTGGGCTCACCGGGAGCTGCACGAATGGTTGGCTGGGCAATGAATGCCTGCCATTCACATCATGAATTTATTCCGGCACATCGTGTGGTTAATCGCGTGGGACTGCTTACCGGCAAACATCATTTCGACAATCCCAATGCCATGCAGGAGTTGTTGGAAGCCGAAGGTGTTCAATTACAGGGTGACCAGATAGTCGATTTTAAGCAAAAATTCTGGGATCCGGAAAAGGAATTGACTTCGCCTATCCCAAAATAAACATTTGTTTGTTTTTTACATCTTCAAAACATTTCACACCTAAAAGTGTTTTTATAAATGATCTTTTTAAATTTGCGACTCAAATTATCAATTACATTTATAAATAATCAATACTGAAATGGCTGATAGTCAAAGAAAATTAATTGTACCAAAAGATATTACTGATGCCTTACGCAATGTAAAATACCCCGGAAGTGAAGAGGATGTGGTTACATTGGAAATGCCGCAGGAAATACGCATCGCAGGTCAACGGGTGAGTTTCTCCCTGGTTTTCCAGAAAAGCAACGATCCGAATATTGAACCCTTAATTTTAGCCTGTGAAGAGGCTATAAAAAAATATGTGGGCACCGAAGTTGAGATCGAAGATAACATTGCCGTTAAATTCATCCACGATATGGAGCGCCCGGTTTTGCCCAATGTTAAAAATATTATTGCCGTTGCGTCGGGTAAGGGTGGCGTAGGAAAGTCGACATGCGCTGTAAATCTTGCTGTTGCTTTTGCTAACTCGGGGGCAAAAGTAGGATTGCTCGATGCCGATATTTTTGGCCCGTCTATTCCGAAAATGTTTGGTGCCGAAAACGATCGTCCGGCAGGTATTAAAATCGACGACCGCGAAATGATTAATCCTCTCGAGAAATATGGCGTTAAATTTCTGTCGGTTGGCTTTTTTGTGGATCCCGATAGTGCGATAATATGGCGTGGCCCCATGGCATCGAATGCGCTGAAACAATTAATAAGCGAAGGAAACTGGGGAGAACTGGATTACCTGCTGATCGACCTTCCTCCGGGCACCAGCGATATTCATTTAACCCTTGTTCAGTCGGTTCCCGTAACCGGAGCAGTGATTATCACCACACCGCAAGATGTGGCACTGGCCGATGTGGTAAGGGGTACAAGTATGTTCCAAAGTAAATCGGTTGATGTTCCGGTTTTGGGATTAATTGAAAATATGGCCTGGTTTACTCCTGCCGAACTTCCCGAAAACAAATACTACATTTTTGGGAAAGACGGCGGTAAAAATCTTGCCCATAAACTTGGCTTGCCATTATTGGGGCAGATACCCATTGTACAAAGTATTCGCGAAGGCGGAGACAATGGAAATCCGGTTGCCACCGAAAGGGATTCGATTACCGGTGTTTCCTTTGCCGAAGTTGCGGCCGCAGTAAAACACCGGATTCATATACGCAATATTCAAATGGCGCCTACCAAGAAAGTAAAAATTACAAGAAAATAACAGGTCTTGCCATTTCGGACAAAGTGAGAAATCTGCCCTGGCAAAACAGATTTCTCACTTCTTCCGAAATGACCATTTTTTTTTGTTTATCTGCAATATATTTTATCTGAAAAAAACCTTCCTTGCAATTAATCTCATACCCATACATTTTTTTATATTTTTGCACCCTTTAGAAAACGAATAAATTCATGGTAAACAAACAATATTCTTCGGATTATTGAGTTTATTCAATGAGTTAACAAAATAGCTGTTTGAAGAGAATATTTCCACATACCATAGTGCTCATTTTATTGCTTTCGATGTTTGCCGGATGTTCTACCGAAAAAAACACCCGTGCATCGCGTACATTCCACAATGTAACCTCGCAATACAATGTTTATTTCAATGCGAACGAAAGTGTAAAGGAAGGGCTATTAACCATCGATGAACGCATTGAAGAGGACTTTACACGTTTACTCCCCATCTACAAAGAAAGTGATCCGTCGGCAGCTAAAATGGTAAAATCCGACATGGACAATGCGGTTATTAAATGCTCCAAACTTATTGAAATTCATTCGATCACGAAAAAGCCAAAACGAAAACGGAAACGTACCCGTAAATACCAGGAATTTGCCAGCCAGGAGGAATTTAACAAGTGGATTGACGATAGTTACCTTCTCATGGGAAAGGCCTATTATTATCAGCAAAATTACTTCGCTGCCATCGATAACTTTTCGTATGTGGTACGCAAGTACCCCGAGGAAGAAACAGCCGACGAAGCTCAGGTTTGGTTAATCCGGGCCTATACCGAACTGGAACGTTTTATTGAAGCCAACGAAGTGATACAAGCCATCCAGGCTTACGAAGATTTTCCAAAGAAACTTGAACGTGATCTGGCAATAGCAACCGCAAACTTCTATATTAAACAGCAGGAATACAGCGATGCCATCAAAATGCTGGACATCGCCATTAAAAAAACATTTTGGCCGCGGCACAAAGCACGCTTGCAATATATTGTTGCTCAGCTATACCAGGAACTGGGACAAAATGCACAAGCTTCCGAGGCCTTCAGGAAGGTTATTCGCCTGAATCCGGGCTACAAAATGGCCTTTAACGCACGAATAAATTCGGCAGGTGTATTTTCGGGAGAAGGCAACACCGAAGAGTTGAAAAAAGAACTCAATAAGATGTTGCGCGACAAAAAAAATGTAGAATTTCGCGACCAGATTTATTATGCTTTGGGTAACGTTTATTTTCGGGAAGGAAACCGTGAAGTTGCAAAGGAGAATTACAAAAATTCCGTTTCCTCAAGTTATAAAAACCAGTATCAGAGGGCGCTTTCATCAATAACCTTAGCCGACCTTTATTTTGAGGATTTAAACTACCGTGGGTCGCAATCGTACTATGATAGTGCCATGATCATAATTGATGAAACCTATCCTGATTATGAAAATGTCTCGGCACGCTACAGCAGTCTGACTACCCTGGTCGATAATTTGCTGGCTGTTGAACGCGAAGACAGCTTGCAGAAAGTGGCTTTAATGCCTGAGAAAGAACGTGAAGCCTTAATTGCAGGAATGATGAAAGAGGAGCAGGAAAAACAACGAAACCTGGAAAATGTGGCCATGCAGGGTGCTCAAAGCTCGGGGTACTACAGAAGCAACCGTTATCGTATGGGAATGGGGAAAAGCAGTGGCGGTGGCTGGTATTTCTATAATCCGCAAACGGTTACCTACGGGAAAGTAACCTTCCAGCAACAATGGGGACGAAGGCAGTTGGAAGACGATTGGAGACGCTCCGATAAAAATACAGTTTCCTTTGAAGATGAAGAATACGCCGAAGATATTCCTCCGGAAGAACAACGTGAAGAGGATCCCCTGAAAAAAGAATTTTACACACAGGATTTACCACTGACCGATTCTTTGATGAACATTTCACACGAAAGAATTCGCGATGCCCTGTACAATGCCGGTAAAATTTTTAAATCGGAATTTGAGAATTATCCTCGCTCAAACCAACGGTTCGAAGAACTCAATGAGCGGTATCCTGAAAATATTTACCTCCTGTCGGCCTATTTCGACCTCTACGATTCGTACGAGCTTATGGGCAACAAGGTAAAAGCGGATTACTACCGCAACCTGATTATTAATAATTACCCCGAAAGTAAATTCGCACAATATCTGCTGAATCCGAACTTCTTTATCGAAATGGAGGCACATTTAGATAGTTTGAATCGCATTTACCACGATACCTATAGAAATTATAAGGCAGGAAAGTATAATACTGTCCTTCTGCAAAGCAGTTCATTAAAACAAATGAAGCCCGATAGTTTACTTCTTCCAAAAATTGATTTTATGCAAATGGTGGCCAATGGCGTGCTTACCGATGTTCATAATTTTGAAGAACTGCTCAAAGTCTATCTTGCAAAATATCCAAACAAAGAACCCTCGCCACTTGCCCAGGAAATTCTTACTCTTATCCAGGACAGTACCCTGGCCGATTACGAGAAACTGGTGGCCATGGGCTATATCAACGAAGAAATTCAGAATGAAGAGTTGTTGCCAGAGAACTTCCTGGCCGACGACGAATTTGGTGGTAAATTTTCGTACGATGAAGATTTGCTCCACTATTTTGTTATTGCTTATCCACGCGAAGAAGAAGGAACTCTTGACCTGAATCGCTTGAAATTTGACATTGCCAACTACAACATCGACCATTACACAAAAATCGATTACGATATTGAAACGGAATACTTCGATGAGAATCTTGCCTTTTTATTGGTGCGGGCTATGGCAAACAAGGAAAATGCTTTGATTTACCATGGAGCTATCATTCGAAAAGCACCGGTTTTTAAAACGCTGCAAGGCATTGATTATTTGAATTTTGTTATATCATCGACCAACTACAGGGCAATTAAAGAAGAAAAATCGACGGCGGATTACATGAAGTTCTTTGTGAAAAACTACAGCCGTTTTATCCGTTCAAATTTCACCGAAGAAGGACCGGACATATCGCCTGAAGAGCTTATGGCACGTGCCGAGGCCCAAGACAATGCCCTAAAAGAAAAAGGTCGCTTTGTGTCGGTAACAACCGGAGTTGCCGGTTTATACAACACCCAGGTTGACACCACCCAAAACTTTGTTCTGGCAGTCAAAGACAAAGGAGTTTCCTTACGGCAAGCGGTGCGGGGATTCGCTGATTTCAACCGCGATGAATTCAGACCATGGAATTTGGGTGTACAAACCAAACAAATTAACGAGTACCAGTTGATCGTTGTGAAAGGTATCCCTTCATTAAACAAATCATTATCGTACTTCCGTAAAGTAATTACTACGCGTAGTTTGTTTAGTTCATTGGGACAGGTAACTTATCGTGCCTGCCTGATTACCGATGAAAATCTGCAAACCTTATCAGAAGAAAACAAGGTTGACGAATACATGCGTTTCTTCCGTGAAAATTATACACAACGAAGAACATCATCGCCATCAGCTGCACCGGGAACTTCATCAAATACGCAAACCGAAACAGCCGATGCTGAAACGGCAACTGAAAAAACAGCTGCCACCAGCACCGTAAACGATGGCCCCTACGATACAAATATTGAAGGCGAACACCGGATTGTATTTGTTATTCCGGCAGAGGGAATTAACAAGGAGGCTTTTGTAAATGGAATTAATGCCTATAACCAACAAAATTTTGCCAATTCCGCATTTGTAATCGAAGAGCAGCCATTGGATGCCATTAGACATCTGGTAATTATAAAGGGAATGAGTGATGTAGAAACCGCACGCGGGTATTTTGACA
The DNA here is from genome assembly GCA_041546215.1 of Draconibacterium sp. Taxonomy (GTDB): domain Bacteria; phylum Bacteroidota; class Bacteroidia; order Bacteroidales; family Prolixibacteraceae; genus Draconibacterium. The sequence continues at coordinate 23,276 of JBFEWU010000003.1, forward strand.
ATGTGAAACGCACGCGTACTTTATTTGCTCCCCTGGGGAATGCGCAATACCGCAATTTCCTTATTTCCAATGAAAACTTCGAGGTATTCCTGGAAGAGAAGAACATTATCGAATACATGGATTTTTACAAGCAGGTATACCTCGGGCAGTAATGTGATTTAGGTTCATCTCATTAAAATTGTTTATATCAGTTACATTCGATGTATCTCGCAAAAATTTTAATCTGCTTGTTTGTGAATCGAAGATCAGCGATAGCTAATTTAAGCATCTTTAAATTTATGCTCGTTTCATCTAATTAAAATTTTAAGTTTTCAACAGTATTAGATGGAACTCCCATGATTTTAATAATGCTTGTTTGTGGCAAATATTTGTCATGGTCGTTTCATCCGTAAAAAAACCTTAGCTTGGACTAAGTCTTCAGATTTAGCTAAATGACCAATGAAAATTTCATGAAAAATTTTTACTCCCCGGAAATCTAAACCGACCTCTTCGCACGGCTTCACAGCGGTTCACCCTGTTAAACAAATCGAAGATTTAGTGCTTAACACGATTTCACAGGATAAACTTTGTTAACACCATACACAACGGCACCCTTTTTGTTTCTATCTTTACAAAACACGACAACAAACTGAGGGAACTGAAATAATTAGAAGCATGACAAAACCACGAATTCTTTGGACAGACGACGAAATAGATCTTTTACGCGCCCACATTATATTTTTACAGGAAAAAGGGTACGAGGTTGAAACCGCCAACAATGGTTCCGATGCCATCGATAAAGTTTCGGAGAACTATTACGATATCATTTTTCTGGATGAGAATATGCCGGGAATGACAGGCCTGGAAACGCTTACCAAAATAAAGGCAGTTTCGCCCAACGTGCCGGTAGTAATGATTACCAAAAGTGAAGAAGAGAATATTATGGATGAAGCAGTTGGCGCTAAAATTGCCGACTACCTGATCAAGCCGGTAAATCCCAAACAAATACTGCTTACGCTAAAAAAGAATATCGACCAGAAACGATTGGTAACTGAACAAACCACCTCCAAATACCAAATGCAGTTTGCCCAGATTGGCATGCAAATTAACGACCGCTTAAGCTTTGAAGAATGGAAAGAGATCTATAAAAAGCTGGTATACTGGGAACTGGAGCTTGGCGAATCAGAAGATACGACAATGGATGAAGTCTTGACCATGCAGAAAAACGATGCAAACAATGCTTTTTTCCGCTTCGTAAAAGAAAATTACGAAGATTGGTTTGAACGTGATTTCGAAGACCGTCCGCTACTTTCACCCGATATTTTTAAACACCGCGTTTTCCCGCATTTGGACGAAGGCAAAAAAACTTTTGTGCTGGTAATCGACAACTTGCGTTATGACCAATGGCGTACCTTAAGCCCCGTTTTTAATGACTATTTCCACACGCAAAGCGAGGAACTCTACTGTGGAATTCTGCCGGCTGCCACCATGTATGCACGCAACGCCATGTTTGCCGGCCTGATGCCTTCCGAAATTGAAAAACTATACCCGCAATTGTGGGAGGACGACGATAACGAAGGTCATAAAAACAAGAACGAAGAAGAGCTGTTAAACAAACAAATGCAACGCTTTAAACGAAAAGAAAGTATTTATTTCGAAAAAGCAACCGGTATCAAAAAAGAGCGTTGGGTAACTGATAATTTAAATAACATTCTGAAGAACGACCTATCAGTAATGGTGGTGAATTTTGTGGATATGATTTCGCATGCCCGTACGGAAATGGATATGATACGGGAGTTGGCCAACAATGAAAAAGCCTATCGTTCACTAACACTTAGCTGGTTTAAGAATTCCATGTTACTCGAGTTGCTGAAAGGCCTGGCAGAAAACAATATTCGTGTGGTGGTTACGACCGACCATGGTGCCATTCGTGTCGATAATCCGGTGAAAATTATTGGCGACCGCGAAACCAATACCAACCTTCGTTATAAACTGGGTAAAAACCTGAATTACAAATCGAAACATGTATACGAGGTGCGCGATCCCAGAAAAATATTTCTGCCATCGAGAAATGTGAGCACCAGCTATGTATTTGCCACTGGTAGTGACTTTTTTGCGTATCCGAATAATTACAACTACTATGCTAATTATTACAAGGATACTTTCCAGCATGGAGGAATATCTATGGAAGAATTAATAATACCTGTAGTCACCTTGGTGCCGAAGAATTAAAACCGTGTTAATCCGATAAAAAATGAACGTGAAATTAAGGTTCGAAGTCGTAAATTGGCACTTTAGTTATTTATCTTAAATTTGCCTCCAGATTCTAATGAATATAAAATGAACAAATCGCTGATCCTCTTTATCTTACTACTCGTGTGTACATCTGCTGTTAATGCCCAGGAGCAAGCCCTTTATGGAAGTTTTAGAGAAATGGTAACTGCAGCCAAAGCCGAAATTGAACAGATTTCCACCGACGATTTCCATAAGATGTATACCCAAATTTTAAGTAGCGGAGGACCGGAGTTTGTTTTAATAGACATCAGAACCGAAGCAGAATACACCAATGCCTTTATACCCGGGGCTTTCCTGATTCAGCGCGGTGTACTGGAATCGAAAATGGAGACAGATGCTGTTTGGGAAGACTTCAACCATGCAAAACCCCGGAAAAGCGATACCATAATATTATACTGCAGAAGTGGCAGCCGTTCGGCATTGGCGGCAAAATCCCTGCAGCAATTAGGTTATTCCAATGTAAAATCCCTGGAAGGTGGCTGGAATGCGTGGAACGAAAAATACCCGAATTTAAAAAAAGTGAATTAATTCCGCGGCAGCAGGTGCTGTCAGCCTGAGCGGAGTAAAGAAATAAGTTTAACCAACAACACTCAGATGTCTAACCTTTTCGTAATCAAAAATGGTTATGTGGTTTCTTTTGAACTCGATAATATTATCGGCAGTAAAATCCTTAATAACTCTCGAAAGGCTTTCTTGCGACATGCGTGTAACGCCCGCCAGATCTTTCTTCGACAAGGGAATCTTAAATGATTTTCGTTTGTAGATTCTCAAACTCAAACAAAGTAGTATATCTGCAAAACGCCCATGCAATTGTTTCAAGGATAAACTTTCCATTCGTTCGTGCGAAAACAATATTTCTTCATTCAAATGCTTTAGAATCTCGGTTCCAAATTTGTTGTTATTCTCTGCAAATGAAGAAAAGGTATTTATGTCGTGCAGACAAACACTAATATCTTCACATGCATACACTGAATATTTATAAACACTTTGGCCGAAAAGAGCATGCAGCCCCAATAATTTCCCCCTGCTTTCCAATGCCAAAACAAGTTCTTCGCCCGCGTGTTCCCGGCAAACTTTCACCAAACCATTCTTCACATAGGCAATATGTCCGGCCAGAGCGCCTTGCTTAATTATGGTCTCTCCTTTTTTAAAATCAACCTCTACCCTGTTCTTGTTAATCTGGATTAATTCTTCATTGGAAAGCTCTTTAAATGGAGCTGACATACAGGCACATCCAATACATTTATCAAGTCTATTTTTTGGCATAAACAATTCCCGTTTGAGGGCTCTAATATACAGAAAAAATCCATTCTGCCGGATGGATCAAAACCATATTTGATTTAGATCAAATAAGAACCTGAGTACAAACTAATTTGTACTTGAGATACTAACATAGAATTTTTTCTTTAATCCCAGATTCTACCCATACTTTTGGATCGTTGATTTTTTAGACAAGAATTTAAACTTATTAATGGACATGAGAAAGGCAATCATTTTATTGATCGTAAGCTTTGTTGTATTTGCTGCCTGCCAAAATCAGCCAAAGCAAAATCCGGCACTCAATTCTTACGAAAACAAGGATGCACTTGTAGCTGCAGCCAAAGAAGTAATCAAAGAAATTTCAGTTGAAGATTTTAAAACCATGTATGATGGTGAAGATTATTTTGTTCTTATCGATGTACGAACAGTATCTGAATACGATGCCGGTTACATTCCCGGTGCTGCCAATATCACACGTGGAAAACTTGAATTCGAAATCGCCAAAGAAGAAGTTTGGGATGAAATGGGATTATATATTCCTGAAAAAACAGATCCAATTGTACTAAGCTGTCGCTCGGGCGGGCGGTCTGCATTGGCTGCCAAATCGCTAATGGAACTTGGCTACGAAAATGTACTGTCGTTAACAGGTGGATGGAAAGCCTGGCACGAAGCTTACCCTGAATTAACCGAACAAATATTAACTGAAGACACTGGATACGACAATTCTGCTTCTGACGAAGAAGCTGCCGGTGGATGTTAACACGATTCAATAACCATAAAAATTATTTACAATGAAAAAGTTTTTTATTTACTCATTATTAGTTGCTTTTGTTGCAACATTCTCTTTTACAAGCTGTAAAGAGGACAACACAGGTGGGGAAGAAGCAGTAGCTTATGAAACACTTACCACTTACCTGAAATCGATCGACATGGACATTAACCATGTATTAAAAAATGCAAACGATCAGAAATTCGTAATGTTCCCGGCTGACGGTGATTTGAGTGGAAAATGGATTATGGATATCCGCAGTGAGGCTGATTTCGCAGCCGGTCATATTGAAGGCGCTCACAATGTACCTTTCGGTAATATTTTAACCGCTGCAACAGGAGCCGACAAACCGGTTGTTGTTGTTTGTTACACAGGCCAAACTGCATGTTACGCCACTTCTTTATTACGCCTCTATGGATTTGAAGATGCACAGGCGCTGAAGTGGGGAATGAGCGGATGGAACGGAAGTAATGACAAATGGTCTGTAAACTGTAAAGACCTTACAACGGAGAGCAATTGGACAAGCACCGCCACTGAGGCAGGTTCGTTTAGCGCACCGGTTATTCATTCAACTTCAACCGATGGTGAAGCTATTCTTAAAGAAAGAGTTGAAGCCGTTGTTGCTGCCGGATTCAAAAAAGTTGCACCTGCTGATGTATTGGATAATCCATCAGGGTACTACGTGAATAATTATTTCTCTGAAGCACATTACACCGGATTCGGGCACATTGCAGGAGCAGTGCGTGTAAATCCACTCATGATTGATGATTGTTCAAAATTAGACCCAAATTCAAAAGTAGTTACCTACTGCTATACAGGTCAGACTTCTGCAGTATTAACTGCCTACCTTAACGTTCTGGGATTCGATGCCTACAGTCTTCTTTTCGGTGTTAACGGAATGACAACATCAAATCCATTCTGGACAAGCGGTGAAGTTACAAACCACTGGGGACATGATTCAAACTCAAAAGATTTCACGGTAGTTCAATAAATAATATATGGAGGGGGTAATTCTGTGAGATTATCCTCTCTTTTTTAGAACCATTTTAAACATATGATAATCATGCGCAAATCATTACTTATTCTCATCGCAGCTTTTTTCGTTGGGATGAATGTAAATGCACAGGGATGTTCAGAGCCCGTTTCTGAAGAAGGTGTTAATGTATTCGGATTTTTACAGGCACAATACGATTACAGTGCTTTTGATGAATCTGAATCTACCTTTGGATTCAATCGTTCACGCATTGGTGTGATGGGAAACATTCCTTACGATTTTAGTTACTATGTATTGCTGGAAACCAGCCCCTTTAAAAAGGATGGCCCCAAAGCCTATTTGCTTGATGCATTCATTACCTATAAGCGTTTTTCTTTTGCCAATGTGAGTTTAGGTTCATTTAAAGTTCCCTTCGGACTCGAACTGGGTACACCTTGCCATGCATTGCATACCATTAATCGCTCGAAAGTAGTGAATACTTTAACGGCACCCGATCGCGACATGGGACTTATGCTATTGGGTGGATCTGACACCACCTTATTCCGATACGCCCTTTCGTATACCAACGGAACCGGCTTATTAACTGAAGATGCTGACACGTATAAAGATGTTGTGGGACGTGTATTGGTTCAACCCAACGACTGGATGCACCTTGGTGCCAGTTTCAAAAGCGGTAAATCAGAAAATGCAGATCCCACTCTGGACGATAATACTACAAAAAGATTTGGTGTGGAAGCGGAAGTTAATCTTTTCAATTTCCTGGTTCAGGGTGAATATATTTACGGAGAAGACGAAGGTTCATATTTAGTGGATGGCGGCTGTGGAGGCGATGCAGAACTGGTAACCGGAAATGCAAAACGTTCGGGCATGTACCTTATGGCATTGTATAATACGCCATGGAATCTGCAACCGGTTTTCAAGTACGAAAACTTCGATGCTGACATGGATGTGGATAATAACACGGAGCAGGTGATGACATTTGGCGTAAACTACTTCTTTAACGAGTGGACTCGTCTTCAGGTGAACTACGAATACAAGGCAGAACAAGCGCATGAAATCAATAACGACATGTTAATGGTTCAGCTTCAGGTTAGATTTTAACATTCAATTATCATACAGATGAAACTTAATAAATTATTTTTACTTGGAATCGTTTTGCTGCTTGCCACTGCCATTTCAGCCCAGGATATTATTTCGGCCACAGAACTGGCCAAAATCTCAAAAAATGACGATGTAGTTGTAGTTTGTGCCACTTCAGCATCTGGGTACAAGGTGCATATTACCGGTTCGCTTAATGTTCCCCATTTATCACTTTGTAACAATGAACCCATTAAAACAGTTGTAAAGTCACCTGCCGACATGGCAAAGATTTTAGGTTCTAAAGGTGTTACTACGGATAAAACCATTGTCGTTTACGATGAAGGATCGGGTAAATATGCAGGCCGTATGTACTGGATATTGAAATATTTGGGAGCACCCAATGTAAAAATGCTGGATGGAAACCTGAAGGCATGGAAAGCCAAACGTAAACCAATTACAGGAACTCCGGGCAAGGCAAAAGCGGGTACTTTTGCCGCGAAGGCTGATGCATCACAATTGGCAAAAATGGATGAAGTTAAAAATGCCATTGGCAATTCATCATACGTTGTGGTTGATGCTCGCACACCGGAAGAATTTGCCGGCACTGCTGATTCGGAAACCCTGAAGCGTAAAGGTCATATCCCCGGTGCGGTGAACGTAAATCACGAAACGGTTTTGGATGGTAAAGGCTTACTGAAAAGTAACGATGTACTGCAAGCATTATTTGAATCAAAAGGAATCACAAAAGATAAAACAGCCATAGTTTACTGCGAAACCAGCGTTCGAGCGGGTGTGGTTTACCTGGCACTGAAAGGACTGGGATATCCAAACGTCAAAGTATATGACGGAGCCTATTTGGAATGGCAAACTACTGCGTCCAACAAAGTAGAATAAGCCTTTCACATGTCCTGAGCGCCCTGGTGTTTACCGGGTGCTCTTTTTAAAATTTTCGGGGCCGCATCAAAATAAACTTAATGAGAATATGAACTTACAATTTGTAAATAACCACTTGCTTGTTCACCCCTAAATCCCCTGTAAGGGACTTTAAACCTTCAGGCAGCTGCGGAGAGGCCTGGAGGGAGAAATTGCGAGATCGTTATAAATTGTGGGTTTCAGTTTTAAGAATCTGACTTTTGAGACAGCCTCATTATCTGTTGAATTATTAATCCAACTTTTTTAAAAAGGATGAGAAGCAGGAGAGACTTTATTAAAATAACTTCGGTTGGAGGTGCCGGACTTTTGGCTGCCGGGAATGCGGCTGCCAGATATTTCAAGCCGGGCAAAATCATGAAAGGAACAATTCAGCGTACACCTACATATTGCGAGGTTTGTTTCTGGAAATGTTCGGGCTGGGCACACACCGATGAGAACGGCGAATTGTGGAAAGTGGTGGGCAACAAGAAGGATCCGCTTTGTAAGGGAAGATTATGTCCGCGCGGGTCGGGTGGAATTGGAATGTACAACGATCCCGACAGGTTAAAATCACCAATGATCCGCGTTGACGAAAATGGCAAGCAGGTTTTTAAAGAAGTGACCTGGAACAAAGCGTTGGATTATGTGGCCAGGAAAATGGAGGCCATAAAAGCTGAGCATGGCGCTGAATCGCTTGCCTTGTTTAACCACGGATCGGGTGGTAAACACTTCTCAAACCTTGTAAAAGCTTTTGGATCGACAAATATTGTAGCACCATCGTATGCTCAATGTCGCGGCCCGCGCGAAGCAGCATGGATTGCCACTTTCGGCACAGCCGTAAACTCGCCCGAGCCAACTGATATAAAAAACACCGACTGCCTGGTGTTAATTGGTTCGCACATTGGTGAAAACATGCACAATACACAGGTGCAGGAAATGTCAGAAGCCATCGATCGTGGGGCTACCATCATTACCGTAGATCCCCGTTTGTCGACTGCCGCTTCCCATTCGAAACATTGGTTGCCCATAAAACCGGCAACAGATATAGCCCTTTTACTAGCGTGGATACACGTAATAATTTACGAAAAACGTTACAACCCCGGATACATTCAGCACAACACTTTTGGTTTTAATGAACTGAAAGATCACGTCGCTGAATGTACTCCTGAGTGGGCCTCCAAAATTACAAACCTGGACGCCGGCCAGATTCGTAAAACTGCTCGTGAAATGGCTTACCATGCTCCAAAAACCATCGTTCACCCGGGGCGTCATGTTACCTGGTATGGCGACGATGTTCAGCGAATTCGTTGTGTGGCCATTCTCAACGGATTATTGGGAAGCTTTGGTGCCAAGGGTGGCTTTTTTATACCAACCAAAGCTTCGGTTCCCTCATTCCCTCATCCGGCTTATCCCACTCCGGAATGGAGTTGGAGAGACTATCTGGAAGATAAATATCCTTCGGCTGGGATTAACGTTTCAAACGCCATGGTCGATGCCTCACATCCGGATAATACTTCAGACAAAAAAATTAAAGGATGGATTGTTGTAGGGACCAACCTCATCAATACCATTCCCAATACACAACGTACCACCGAAGCCATGCAAAACCAGGATCTGGTAGTTGTGGTCGATACCATGCCCATGGAAATTACAGGATATGCCGATGTAATTCTTCCTGAGTGTACCTATCTTGAAAGATACGACGACATTCGGGTTGCCCCCGAGAGAAATGCAAGCATTGCCTTGCGGGTACCTGCCGTTAAACCCAAATACCTTTCGAAACCGGCCGAGTGGATTGTTCGCAAACTTGGTATTAAGCTGGGTTTGCAAGCTTATTTCAATTACAAAGACTTCAGCGATGTATTGGATTGGCAGTTGAAGCAAATGGGATCGAGCCTGGCAGAAATGAAACAGAAAGGTGTAATGGTTTATCCCCGGCCTGAATCAGACATGTTCCTGCCCGAAGACAAAGCCCTTCAGTTAAGTACAAAGTCAGGTAAAATTGAACTCTATTCCCAATTATTGGAAGCACAGGGATTCGATCCAATGCCAGATTATACGGCGCACCCCGAAGCACCGGAAGGATTTTTTCGCTTAAACTACGGACGTGCTCCGATGCATACTTTCACACGCACGGCCAACAATCCTAATCTTTCGGATATCATGAGCGAAAACCGCCTTTGGGTAAATCCGGAGGTGGCGAAAAAACATGGTCTAACCATGAATCAACCTATCTGGCTGGAAAATCAGGATGGAGTGGTTTCTGAATTCCCGATTAAAGTACGTGTTACCGAGCGAATTGGTAAAGACTGTGTATATATGGTGCACGGATTTGGGCACAACAATAAAAAATTGTCGCGTGCACACGGCAAAGGAATATCGGATACGAAATTGATAACCCGGGTCGCAGTTGATCCGATTATGGGCGGCACCGGAATGCGCGGAAACTTTGTAAAATTTTTAACAGAAGAACCAGGAAGGGAGATTGAATCATGAGATATGCAATGGCAGTAGACACCAAAAAGTGTGTAGGTTGCAGCGATTGTGTTGTAGCTTGCCAGGCAGAAAATAAAGTGCCCATTGGCTTTTGCCGCGATTGGGTAGTGGAAATTGTTAACGGAAAATTTCCGAAGGTGGAAATCGAACTAAGAAGTGAGCGATGCAACCATTGCGAAAATTCGCCCTGCGTACGTTGCTGCCCAACCGGAGCCAGCCAATATGCGGAGGGCGGGATTGTCATTGTTGATGGCGACGACTGTATTGGTTGTGGTGCCTGCATCCAGTCGTGCCCCTACGATGCACGCTACTCGCACCCGGAAGGTTACGTCGACAAATGTACATTTTGCCAACACCGAGTAACACGTGGTTACGAGCCGGCGTGTGTTAGTGTTTGTCCTACCAATTGCCTGTATTTTGGCGATCTGGATAATCCGGACTCCAATGTATCGAAAGCACTGGACCGTCGCAAGTACAAGTTACTTGCTCCTGAGGCCGGCACAAAACCTCAGGTATATTTCTTAATATAAAACGAAGAGTTGAATTAGTAATAAACAAAGAAGACAGAAGATTGCTTCCTGACAATAGTTTTTAAAAACCGCGTTTTAATCCATTTTGTCTTGCGTCTCATGTCTTGAATCTAATTTCTAAAAAATGAAAGAAGAATTTTTTGTATCAGGAAGAAATATTCCAAATATAGATCCAAGTTTACACATCTGGCATTGGCAAATCCCTGCCTACCTGTTTTTAGGTGGTTTGGCAGCAGGAATCCTGTTTTTTGCCGGCTTATATACTGTTCTTGGAAAAGAAAAAGAAATGCCAACTACCGTAAAATGGAGCACATTTTTAGCTCCCATTGCACTGGTTTTAGGGCTGTTCTTCCTGTTCCTGGATTTAAAGCACAAAATGTATTTCTGGAAATTATATACCACAATTCGCCTGGAATCGCCGATGGGTTGGGGTGCATGGACATTAATGATCATTACTCCTCTCTCATTGATTTGGAGTGGATCTTACCTGAAAGAGTTAATTCCTGCATGGGACTGGAAGTTTCAATTTCTCAAAAAATTTGAAGTATTTGTGATTAAGAACAGAAAATACCTTGCCTGGCTTCTTATTTTTTACTCCGTAATTCTGGGTATTTACACGGGTATTTTATTGTCGGCTTTTAATGCCCGCCCCCTTTGGAATACCTCCATTTTAGGGCCTTTGTTTCTAACATCCGGACTATCGACCGGAGCAGTTACCATTATGTGGATGTCAAAAAGCCACCTGGAACGAAAGACCATGAGTAAGATCGATTTAATGCTGATCGGAATTGAATTGTTTTTAATCGTTCACCTGTTCATGGGATTTTTGGCAAGTACCGAAGTCCAGATTGAAGGAGCGAAACTATTCCTTGGCGGGCCTTACACGATGATTTTCTGGGGTGGAGTCGTGGCCTTTGGACTAATCATCCCATTTATACTGGAAGTAATGGAGTTACGTGGGAAGAGAATCCCGGCAGCAATTCCCGCATTAATGATATTAATTGGCGGTCTTATTTTCCGGTTCGTAATGGTTGATGCGGGACAGCTTACAAGATACCTCTATTAGGAACCAACAAGAGTTGTGATAAAATCAATAATCAATTCGTTTCGATGGGTTATGGCAAATTTAGCTGCTATTCCTTTTTAGAAAAAATCGCCAATTCAAAACTGAAATGGCGGTTTTTTTATTTTCATAAGGATTGATTTATTTTAATTTTAGACATGCAAAAACACGGCAGAAGAAAATTTATTCAGCTTCTTTACGCGGGACTTTTTCTTGCGCTGGTTGTTATCTGGAATAAACTTACCCTGTGGCATATGAACAGGCAGGAAACACGAAACCGGATCTTGCCGCTAAATATGAACAAAACCGTTTCTTTTCACAATAATTATATTGTACTGAATACACCTGGGGAAACCCGCGTTTTATCGGCGCATTGCACACATTTGGGCTGCAAAATTCAGGAGGTGAGAAACGGACGATTAATTTGTCCCTGCCACGGTTCGCAATACGATTTTAATGGTAATCCCTTAAAAGGACCGGCGTTTAAACCACTACGGCAAATTGAAGTAAAAATTTCACCAGATAAAACAAGCCTTGAGATTATCAGTTCATAACCGGGGGAGAAAAACAAGCTATGGAACTTTGGCAGTGGCACAGTTCTGGATTGTGGTAGCTTCAGGTCTCATTCTGATGATTCCATTTCAAGTTGCTGATCCGTATATGAGTGTTAGCAAAATGATACTCGCAAATCCTTTGATTTCACTCTTACGAAATATCCATTTTTGGAGCTCCCAGTTTTTCCTGGTTCTCACTCTTGTTCACCTTTACGACCATTTTCATCTCAAGAAGAAAATGGGTTTAACTCCTGGCGTAGCACTTCGCTTGAGTTTGGGAGTATTCATTATTTTTTTGGCCATGATAAGCGGCTTTTTGTTAAAAGGTGATGCCGATAGTCAGCAGGCGCGACAAATCCTGAATTCGCTTGCATCGGGTGTTCCAATTATCGGGAAATCACTCGCATATTCTCTCCTGGGGAATGAGAACAGTTATTTGCTGATCTATATTCATCACATCGTAACGTTTACTGTTTTTATTGGTATAATTATGGTGGAACACAGCCATCGTTACCTAAGCAGGGCAAAAGAATTTATATGGTCGCTTGTTGCAGTTCTTGTGTTTAGTTGCCTATTTACTGCGCCCCTTCACGACAATGTTAACCCAAGCGTAAAAGGCCCCTGGTACTTTGTTGGTTTTCAGGAAATATTACATTGGATGAGCCACCCCGCATGGTCTCTTCTCATTCTCTTCTCCCTGGTTGTTTTACTGTTCCTGGTTAATAACGGAAAGAAAGATATTTCCTTCTTTGGCAAAAGGATGCTGCTTGTTTTTACCGTTTTTTACGGAATACTAACTCTGGTTGGTTTGTTTTTCAGAGGTGAACAATGGCAATGGAAGTCACCTCTGGAAAATGATTATTCATATTCGGTTTTACATAGTTTTAAAACATCTCCCGTAAACTTTTTCCCTGAGCTTCGTGTGAGTGATATAGATAGTTCCTCAAGTATTTACGGAAGAAAAGAAAGTTGTTTGCTTTGCCACACCAATACTTTTGGATTTGCCGAATCGCATAATCCGGAAACCATCGGCTGTTTTTCGTGTCATGGAGGAAATCCAAACGCCAATGGCAAAAAACAGGCGCATAAAAATATGATTCTTATTCCCGGCAACCTTAGCAGTGCAAAACAAACCTGCGGAACTGCCGCATGCCATCCTGATATTGTTGAACGTGTACCCACCGGTTTAATGTCGACTTTAAGTGGAATGATCAGCGTAAACCGAACAGTCTTTGGCGAACAAAGCGACCTTGATTTATTAAACCATGTGAACGATCTGGGAAATTCAGCTGCCGATACTCATTTAAAAAACCTTTGTGTAAAATGCCATTTGGGAAATCCAAAAACCGGGTATGGTCCGGCACGCGAATGGACTCGTGGAGGAGGTTGTCTGGCCTGCCATTTAAATTACAGCAGGCAAGCTGAAAATGCCTTGCATCAAAGCAAAAGTAAATACATCAGAGCGCACCCCTCGGTTGATTTAAAAGTGACCAACAATCATTGCTTCGGCTGCCACAACCGTTCGGGTCGCATTGCCACCAATTACGAGGGATGGCACGAAACCACCCTCACTCAAAACGAAATGCCCGATAGCGCGAATTACCGCCTGGTGGAAGGCCGGAGAGTGTTTAAAAAGCAACCTGCCGATGTGCACCACGAACTGGGTTTGGAATGTATTGACTGTCATCATTCCTATGAACTAATGGGAGACGGGAAATTGTATGCACACCAGGAAGACCAGCAAGATGTTCAGTGCCGCGACTGTCATTTTTCGGGAAAACCACTGACTATCAAATCCGCTGAACTGGACTATGAATCATCGGTAATAGCCACTATGCGTTATGGAAATCTGGAAAAAGAATATCTGATCACCAGGAAACAGGGACACCCTTTAATAAACACGTTTGTGAAAAACGATTCGGCATTTATGCGTAGTAAAAACAAGGATTTACTTTTTGTTTTATCTGCACCTTCCGGGGTTTGCAACGGAAATACAGCTCACTCCAATCTATCTTGCTCCAGTTGCCACAGTTCGTGGGCATCGAGTTGCGTGGGTTGCCACAACCACTACGATGAAAAGGCTAAAGGATACAACATGCTTGAAGGCGGTGAAACGACGGGTACCTGGGTTGAAACCAAAGGCACGTACGAAGCAAAACTACCGGCGCTTGGCCTAAGAAAGACTAAAGGAAAATATGAGATTGTACCAGTGATTCCGGGGATGGTCCTTACCATCGATAAAAAATCGTATACAAAGAATGAAAACGACTCGCTCATTTTCCACCGTTTATTTGCTCCGGTTGCTCCCCACACTACCTCAGCCCATGGCAGGAGCTGCAAAAGCTGCCACAATAGTCCGGTTGCTTTAGGGTTTGGGGAAGGAAAGCTGGAGTACAAAATCGAAAAAGACAAAGGGAAGTGGGACTTTGAACCCGAATTTGATAAGCATCCGCAAGACAATCTTCCCGGCGATGCATGGACAGGATTCCTGCAAAACAGAAGCGGAATGCTTGCCACCCGTAAAAATGTATTCCCTTTCGATATAGAAAAACAAAAAAGGGTATTAACCGTAGGTGGGTGCCTGACTTGTCATGAAGAAGATTCGGAAGTCATGCTAAGAAGCCTGAATGATTTTGATGCTATACTTAAAACCCGGAATTCAAAATGTATTCTTCCCACATGGGATTAAAAAAAGGCCGGCTACCCGAAAGTAACCGATCCTGTAAGATTTTAATTTTGCCTCTATTCTATTTTTGAAACGGTCTCCAATTCAATTCTATCCATCATTTTTAGCTCTACCCGGGGATGTTGAAGAATGGTATTAATATCGCTAACATCAACCGATTTCGATGCAGCAAAATCAGCCGGGACAACAGCAATTCGAAATACCTGATCATCGGTTTCGGAGGCCAGCAATTCATTCTCCGGAATTGTAAATTCCATAAACACCTGTACATCAACATAGGTGTAGTCGAAATTATATTGAATTACACCATCGCCCTGTAAAACAACGGTTTGTGGCAACAATCGCCAAACATCCATTCCTTCAGCGGTCTCCCAAAGGATATAAACCAGTACCACATCCGAATCATAAATTCCATTGCCTGGAAATGTAAATCCAAGGCGATAATCATTGTCAGAAGTAAAATCTCCTTCAATTTCATAAATACTTGCATATTCCAAACCCCCGTCCAATCCCGGAGGCCCCATGGGCCCCATGGGTCCTTCGCACGATGCAATTAGCATTGCCAGTGCGATAAACAAAATGCCTGTTAATTTTTTCATGACTTATAGATTTTTAAGTTTAACAACTCTTGTTACGTTGCATTAATCAAGTTTAGTGCCAAAAAAAACCTCCGGAATATTTCCGAAGGTTTTATAGTGAATTGATTGATTAATTTTATTGGTTTTTATGCGTTTCTCTTCCTTTCCAAAGTACCTGGTACAGGAACTTCAGCATTTGCCATGAAACCAATATCACCCATTATATAAGTATCGGGGCCCAGTTTCATATCCGAGTTCATCATTTCTTCATAAGTGACTTCTTTACCGGTGTAAGCCGAAACACGTCCCATTATGGCTACCATTACCGATATGGCAGTTGCTTCAGCCTCGTTAAACGGAATGTTTTCGCGAATACAGGTAATCAGATTCTTATGCTCCTGAACGTAAGGACTAACCTCCGATTTAGGTGCCAGGTAAACTTGATTTCCGGCAGCATCAAGAATTTGAGGTGTGTGACCAGCAGTTGTTGCTATCGCCTTTGTTCCATGGAAGATTTCGTAAACACCGTTCGTGCAGCTGTTAATCTGACGACAGGTACTGTGAATATGCATGCCATCGTCGTATACGTAGTCGATACTGAAATTATCGTACTGATCGCCGGTTACCCTGCGGTGACGTGATCCAAAGCCCAAAGCTTTCACCGGCGTTTTTCCAATAAACCATTGTGCAACATCCAGGTTATGCACGTGTTGTTCAACAATGTGGTCACCCGAAAGCCAACACCAGTTTACCCAGTCGCGAATCATCCATTCCATTTCGCTCCAATCCGGATTATTGTCGCGATGCCATAATTTACCACCGTTCCAATACACATTTGCACCGGTAATTTTTCCGATGGCATTATTGTCGTTACATTCTTTAAATAAGTTTACATACGATAGTTCATGACGACGCTGCGTACCTGTCACCACTTTTAAACCTGCGGCATCGGCCATTTTAGCCGCTGCCAATACCTGGCGAACTCCCACTGGATCTACCGCTACCGGTTTCTCCATAAACACGTGCTTGCGTGCTTTAATTGCAGCTTCGAAATGTTCGGGACGGAATTTTGGGGGCGTGGCCAAAATTACAATGTCAACACCGGAAGCGATAACCTTTTCAAAAGCATCGAAACCCACAAAACAATTTTCAGCAGGAACTTCCTCGCCAGCTTGCTTTTTCACTTTTGCATTACAGGCGTCCAATCTATCTTTAAAGACATCGCCCAAAGCGGTAACTTTTACAGTTGAACCACCTGCTTCCAGGAAGTTAACCGCAGCACCCGATCCCCGGCCACCACAACCGATAATACCGGCAGTCAATACTTTCCCTGTGGGAACTTCATCTCTCATTGGTGGAAATGGATATTCTCTTGGTACCCAGTCGTAAGATGCACCATCTGCCTGAGAGCCACCTCCTGATGCACACGATGAAAGAGTTCCTACTCCCATTGCCCCGGCTGCACCAACTGCGGCTGCACCGGTTAAGAATTTTCTTCTAGTAAAATTATTCTTACTCATGATAAAAATGTTTTAGTTGAATTTAGGATTCAAAGAGTTTAAATGTATTAATTTTTTCCTGTTTTATCATCAAAATCACAAACAACTCTGAAACTTACAAAGTTGCAATCGGATAACCACCAGATGCTTTTGGGCATTTGCGGATCGGTTTTCATCCAGGCAACACTTTCGGTATGAGCACGAGCCGCACTGCGCACTTCTCCAACGGTGCTTTTAAACGAACCTCCACGAATTACATGCTCTTCGCCCGAGACAGGGCCCTTTGGATCGGTAACTCCATCCTGCAATTTTGTGTAAGCATCCTCAGCATACCAGTCTGCGGTGTATTCTGCAACATTACCCAGCATATTTTTCAAGCCAAAGGGATTGGCTTCAACAGCATCGGGCTCAGCCGAACGTAATCCACTGTTTTTTTCGTATATCACATAGTTGTTAATTGAATCGCTGCCTTGTCCAAATAATTTTCCGAAGAATCCTTGTTCTTTAAAATCCTTTGGATTTCCTTCGAAGAAAAATGGCGTTTCTGTTCCGCCCCGCGCTGCATATTCCCACTCGGCTTCGGTTGGCAAACGATAGGTTTTCCCGGTAACCTTCGATAACCATTTGCAATACGTTTCAACCGAATGATAACTCATGGTAATTGCAGGACGCAAGCCCAATCCCCAGTTTTGGTCGGGCTGACCGTATGGCGGAGTTGGTCCTGAAATGGCATCAACATCAGCTTCCGTGCGTGTTCCTTCAGTATCGGTCGAGCGACCTTCAGCGGCGGTAGCACTATAGAATGCGAGGTATTCATCCCAGCTTACTTCAATCTCTGCCATGAAGAACGGACTGACATGAACTGTTTTTTGCGGTCCCTCATCAGCTTTGCGCATTTGCTCGCTTTCGGGGCTACCCAGTTTGAAACTTCCTCCTGGAATCGCTTTCATATTAAAAGCTATGGTTGTGCCCGGAATGGTCTCGGTAAAATCTTCGTGTGCCGTTACTTTTGCGGGCTCAATAAATTTCTCCTTGTTTTCAGCACCTGTGCTACCAAAATCAACATTTTTAGCATGCAGGGCATTGGGATCGTAGTGCCCAACATGAAGGTGACAATTTATACAACGCAATTCCTCTTCATTTTGAGAATAATAAAGATGCGCGTCTTGTCCTGCTTTGTTAAGTGTTAGCGGGAACAGGTTTTCGTGGCAGTTCACACACGATTCTTTAAAAACAAAATGTTGCGCCTGATCCAATGTGGACTTTGCATCCCAGTTAAAATCAGCACTGTCTTTAAATATGTAGCCGTATAAATCTTTTGCCGATGCTTTTATTTTTTCTCTTAAAAAGTTCTGTCCTTTAGGAGGGAGGTGACAATCAACGCAGTCAACTTTAATTCCAACCCGGGTATCATGATGAACAGAAAGTTTCCACGATTCAGTAACATGTGGATGCACATGACACATTTCGCACGATTCGGGTGTTGATGTGGCCTCAATTGCTTTGTGAGAATATATGGTTACCGTAATTCCCAATACAAATCCAATAAGAATTACCAGTAAAATTTTCTTTCGCAAGAAGTTTCCAAACCTTTTAAACATAGCTTGTAGTTGTTTTAGGTAAAAAAAAAATTAAAATGCCCCCAAATTTAATAATTTATTGAACCAGTTGTCTCATTTAAAATTATTTCTAATGAATTTAGAAAAATTAAAACGAAAAACTTCTTTAAACCCAATTTTGACAGGGTGCGGTTGTATATTAGAGACGCAACACAATAAAAAATTACCTATTAGTAGTGCCACAAAAACAAAAGGCCCGACCAAACACGGCAATCCCGGGAAAATGAAGATGGGAAAAGAGAAATAAAATACCTTGACAGCTTAAAGTGATTTCCTTGCAATTGCATGGAAGCCTGACGGCCCGATCTCAATCTCCCTATTCAAAACAAAACCGATTTCAGCCTGCCTCACATTTTATTCGTAACTTTTTACTATGAATATGGTAAGACAAGGATTAATGGATGTCATCGAACTGGTTTTTCCGAGTTTGTGCATTTCGTGCGGCGAACGGCTTATTTCGCAGGAAAAATACCTTTGTGGTAATTGTTGGCATGATTTACCGGTCACGAATTTCCATAAAAACAAGGACAACAAAGTGGCGCAACTTTTTTGGGGTCGGACTGAAATTTCCAATGCTACAGCCTTTTTCAAATACAGAAAAGGCAGCAACTACCAACACCTGATTTATTTTACCAAGTACAAAGGATTAAAGGACTTGGGTTTCGAAGTTGGCCGGAAGTTTGGACTTGTTCTTTCCGAATCAAAAGAATATTCTTCGGTTGATTTGATTATTCCGGTTCCCTTACACCCAAAAAAACAAAAACAACGTGGCTACAACCAAAGCGAGTGGATTGCAAAAGGTGTTGCAGAAGCAATGAAAAAAAAACTATCCGTGAACATGCTAAAACGAAAAATATTTTCTTCTACCCAAACGCGAAAGAATCGTTTCGAGCGTTGGCAAAATGTAGAAGGTATTTTTGAAGTTAGTATCTCTGACGCAATTCGTGGGAAACACATTTTATTAATCGACGACGTGATTACAACCGGCTCAACCTTAGAAGCATGCGCATATCAACTGCTTAAATTGCCAGAAACAAAAGTTAGTATCGCCACGCTGGCTTTCGCCGATTTATAAGCTGCCTGCAGCATTGCCCTTAAATAATTTATTCAGGTTTCAATTCTATTTTAGTACATCTCTTCTAAACCAAAAGGCAGTACAAATTATCAAACTCAAACAACTTGTGCTTTTGATTGTTTTAAAAAACTAAAAAGCATAATGGAATTTGAAATCAGTAAATATTTTCCAGGAGTTCGCCCCGGTGTTACCCTCCCCACAAAACAAATGTATCACTTGTTAAAAGAGGAGGGCATGCGAAAAATGGTCAGCGATCATTACGATTTACTTGTTGAGAGTTCGATAAAAGATCTGTTCCCAAAAAATCTGATTGCACTGGAAAAAGCAAAGGAACATTCGGCTGATTTTTTTATTCAGATTTGTGGCGGCCCTGAATATTTTAATCAAAATCGCGGAAAGCCACAATTAAATCGTCGTCATCGCCCTTTTAAAATTACTGCCGAAGGACGGATTGAATGGCTAAATTGTTATAAAAAGGTTCTTAGCGAATTGGATTTGCCCGATGATGTAAAACTTTCGTTCTGGAATTACCTGGATGTATTTTCCAAATGGATGGTAAATAGCTGAACGTATTTTTGAACGAGAATCTGAATCTAACGAACGCTTCCAAGATTGTAATAGAATGCAAGCGAAATTACATTATTGAATAATCCGTTATGAAAATAGTATTCAGTAGCGGCCGGTTTGTCACTACACTTCACAACAGAAATGGCTAACCTTAAATCGACCGAAGCACGTTCAAGAAAATCAAACTGAAAACCCACAAAAGGCTGTAAATCAAAAGTATTAAAATCCTGCCTATCCTCTTCCGGAAGTTCACCATAGGATCCAATTTCTTTTGAATGAATCAGTACGCCCGGAGCAATACCTCCTATAATCATGCTACGGTCATTTGTTCGAAAACCCATAAACAAAGGAATATCAATATAACCCAAACGCATCACATATTTTTCAATCTCGGGTTGTTTTGGATTATGCTTTTTTCGCGAACCTTTTTGCGAATATTTTATTTCCATTCCGGCAATGATTGCCGGGGCCACATCGGTTTGCACAAAAATCCCGGCGAGGATACCTGCTTTGTTGTAGCCCTTAAACGAATCGCCTTCAACCTGCGAGCCATTAAAACCGGCTATTAAACCTGCATCAAATCGCTGAGCAACTACTGCATTGAAAACAAAGAGAAAACCTATTGCAACTAAAATTTTTCGTAACATCTCACTTTAATTTTTCCAGTTTCGATTTCAAAATCTCTATTCCTTTTACGGCCTTCTCTTCAATGTAAGTTACATTTTCCCGCAAAACTTCCGGCCGCTTAGGATCAACAACAAATATTGGTGTTTCGGGTTTAACGTAATGCACCAGACTTGCCGCCGGATAGACGGCCAGAGAAGTTCCTATCACCACTAAAATATCGGATTGCTCAACTATTTTTATGGCATTGGGAATTTCAGGTACGGCTTCACCAAACCATACGATGTGCGGACGCAATTGACTTCCTAACTCACATTTGTCGCCTAAATTCAAAGCCCAGGTATCCAGTTCATAAATCAAAAACGGGTTTATCGTACTTCGCGCTTTCATCAACTCGCCATGAAGATGCAGAATTTTCGTACTCCCCGCTCTTTCGTGTAAATCATCGACGTTTTGTGTAACAATATCAACATCAAAGCAATCTTCCAGCCCGGCAATACCCACGTGCCCGGCATTGGGTTCTACCTCAAAAAGTTGCTTGCGTCGCTCGTTGTAAAAGCGCAGTACAAGGTTGGGATCGCGCTCCCAGGCTTCAGGTGTTGCTACTTCGGTAACATCGTAGCTTTCCCAAAGCCCGCCCATATCGCGAAAAGTTTTTAAACCGCTTTCCTGGCTAATGCCCGAACCTGAAAGTACAACCAGCTTTTTCATCTGAATATGTTTTATTTAAGTAACTATAAATCTGTTTATTATACATACTGGTATTTTGATCTTTTTCCATTGGCCCGATGGAACTCGCAAATCCGTCAGCCGACGGATATTCATCATCTTTTGTGTGAACACCATTGAAATATTTTTCCTTCTCATGCTCGTTTCGTTGGAAATTTATTTAGTTAATATCCTTTTGTGCCCACTCCTTTGAAATAAATCCCACGGACGTGAACGTTTCATTTGAATCTATTTTAAATTAAGCTTTCAATTACAGCACTTTGAAACAATAGGAAACTTCGTTTTTTTTCTCGTAAAGTCACATGCTCCCGTGCGATTTTATAGCGTGGGCTTATTCAAATTCACAACAATAATTCCGTACAAAATTCTCATGGCCAAGCGATGCAATCGCGCGGCAGCAACGCTGAGATTATTTCTTTGCGCCTTAGCGTCTCAGCGGTTAATATTCATCGACTCTTTTCCCGATTTGAGACTAAAAATAATGAGTATTGAGTTAGAAACAGAGAATTACCCGAATTATTTCAGACCAATTGTACCATTTAGAAAGCTTCCGGCATCGAATGTGAATATTATTCATGCCAATTGATGCTTGATTCATGCTATTTCTGATATTTTTGTACCGATGATTGATCATGTAACCATAGAGCGGATAATTGATGCGTCGGAGATTTCAGATGTGGTTTCCGACTTTGTAACCCTCAGAAAAAGAGGCGTTAATATGCTGGGCCTATGCCCTTTTCACAACGAAAAAACACCTTCGTTTACGGTATCTCCGGCCAAAGGGATTTTTAAGTGTTTTGGGTGTGGGAAAGGGGGTAACTCGGTAAATTTCATTATGGAGCACGAAAATCTGACCTATCCCGAGGCTCTGAAATGGTTGGCAAAAAAATACAACATTGAGGTTGTTGAAGAAATAGAATCAGAGGAACAAAAACAGTTAAAGGACGCACGCGAGAGTTTAATGATCGTTTCGGGTTTTGCACAAAAATATTTTACCCGTTATTTGTGGGAAGAAAACGAAGGAAGAACTATTGGCTTGAGCTATTTCCGTGAGCGCAGTTTTCGTGAGGATATCCTGAAAAAATTCGAGGTTGGTTTTGCGCCTGATGGAAAAACACCTTTTACAGAAGCCGCACAAAAACAGGGCTATAAAATTGAGTTCCTGGAAAAAACCGGTCTAACCATAAAACGTGACGATTGGATGCGTGACCGCTTTGCCGGTCGCGTTATGTTTCCAATTCACAACATTGCCGGACGTGTTACGGCTTTTGGAGGGAGAACCTTAAGCAGCGATAAAAAAATTGCCAAATACCTCAATTCTCCGGAGTCGGAAATTTACCACAAAAGCAAGGTACTTTACGGAATTTTTCAGGCAAAACGTGAAATGACTCGTACCGACAAATGTTACCTGGTTGAAGGATATACCGATGTATTGTCGATGCATCAGGCAGGAATTGAAAACGTGGTTGCCTCATCGGGAACTGCACTTACCCCCGATCAAATTCGCCTGATAAGACGATTTACACCCAATATTACCATTATTTACGATGGCGACCAGGCGGGAATAAAGGCTTCTCTCAGGGGTATCGACCTTGTCTTGGAAGAAGGAATGAATGTAAAGGTATTGTTGCTTCCCGATGGTGAAGATCCGGATTCTTTCGCAAAAAAAATGGGAGCAAACGCTTATTTGGAATACATCGAAAAAAACGAAACCGATTTTATTCAGTTCAAAACCCGGCTTCTTTTAAAAAGTACCGAAAACGATCCCATTGCCAAAGCCCGGCTCATAAGCGAGGTAATTGGATCAGTCGCCGTAATTCCGGATACAATTACACGATCGGTTTATATTAAAGAATGTAGCCGTTTGCTTGGTGTTGATGAGCAGGTTCTGTACACCGAAGTTCGCAGGCAAAAATTCAAGCAAAGCGACGAGTTCAACAAAAAGAAATTACGCGAACAAGCCAGAAAACCAGCTACTCCTGCACAACAAACAACAGCTGCTCCTGCTGTCCGCACTGCAAGAATGTTGATTGAGGAGAAGGAATTTCTGCGTTTCCTGCTCAAACACTGTACCACAAAGGTGTTTGAAGAGGAAGATGAGGAGACCAGGAAAACACACCTGGTATCGGTGGGTGAATACATGATTGACGAACTGGTAAATGATAACCTGGTATCGGAAAATCAAATGTTTCAGAAAATATTTTTTGAAGTTCGTGACAACATCCAAAACGAAAATTTTGATCCCTGGAAACATTTCATTTATCATCCCGAAAGCCAGGTAAGCAAATTCTCCACCGATTTATTATCCGATAAACATACCGAAAGTAAACGCTGGAAAAAGGCAGGAGCCTTTACCGAGAATGAGGAAGATATTTTGGATTTGCTTATTCCAAGAATTGTAAGCGAATACAAACTCCGAAAGATTAAACTAATGATGGACGAAATTGAGAAAGCCATTGATGAAGCTGCTACCGCCAACGATTTTGAAAAGGTAATTGAAGAACAATCGACATACATGAACCTTAAACGACTGGAAAAAACACTGGCTGAATACCTGGGCAACCGTACCATTAATTAATATTGAATTATGCGCACACTTTTTATTGAAGACAGATCAGAAATTGAAGCCATAATAAAAGCCTGTAAAACTTGCTTTTTAGCAGTAAGTGATGGAGATGCACCCTACGTTTTACCCATGAACTTTGCGCTGGATGGTGAAATGATAATCATGCATTCAGCCCAGGAAGGGCGCATGTGGGAAACCATTAAAAAGAACAGGAAAGTATGCATTAACTGGACACTGGGTGAAGAATTGGCCTACCAGGATGTACAGGTAGGATGCAGCTACCGGGTAAAGTCTAAATCAGTAATTGTTGAAGGAAGGGCAGAATTTATTGAAGACTTTCAGGAAAAATACCGCTGTTTGGAATTGTTAATGCAACAATATAGCGATCGCGAGTTTAAGTTTGGCACACCCGCCGTTAAAAACGTTGGGATATTTAAAGTTTCTATCGATAAACTCACGGCTAAACACTTTGGTGCAAAAGCAGTAACTCCCTGGAATAGTTAAATCACTCAGCATGATATTTGTAACAGGAGGAACGGGATTGGTTGGTGCACATTTGCTTTTTGAACTCACCAAAGCCGGGAAAAGAGTAAAGGCACTAAAACGCGAAACCAGTAATTTGGAACAGGTTTTAAAAACCTTTTCATACTATACCCGCAACGCACAAAAACGATTCAACCAAATTGAGTGGATCAACGGCGATATACTTGATTATTATTCGCTTGAGAAAATATTGGCGGGAATTACCGAAATTTACCACTGTGCGGCAATTGTATCCTTTGTAAGCAATGAACGCCAGCAAATGATCTCCAATAACGTGGAGGGAACCGCCAACCTGGTTAACGCCGCCATTCAAAATGAGGTAAAAAAGATTTGTCACGTAAGTTCCATTGCCGCGCTTGGAAAATCATCAAATGGCACACTGGTTACTGAAGAAACAAACTGGATTCCTTCCCGGAAAAATTCGGGGTATTCAGAAAGTAAATTCTTTTCGGAAGTGGAAATCTGGCGTGGTATTGAAGAGGGATTAGAGGCAGTGATTGTAAATCCATCGATAATTTTTGGCCCCGCAAACTGGGAAAGTGGTAGTGCCAAAATTTTTAAAACGGTATACGATGGGATGAAATTCTATACAAAAGGGATTACCGGTTTTGTGGATGTAAATGATGTGGTAAAACCAATGATTCAACTGATGGATGATGCCAATTTTGAATCCTCTAAAAACCAACGCTATCTGTTAAGCGCCGAAAACCTGAGCTACCAGGATGTATTTTCACAAATAGCCGATGCCACTAAAAAACCACGTCCCAAAATATGGGCCAGCGATTTTCTGCTGGGTTTTGTGTGGAGGGCAGCAAGCTTTGCTAGTTGGTTTACCCGAAAACCATCGCTGATTACAAAAGAAGCAGCAACAGGCCGTAATGCCATTAACCGCTTCGATGGATCGAAAATAACCCGCTCGATTAATTACGATTATTTACCCATTTCTGAGTCCATTAAAAAAACAAGCAGGCTTTTACTTAAAGATATGGAACGAGAAAGGGCAGATAACTCTGCCCTTTAATTTCCCAATTTTTTATCATTCAATGAAATGCCCAATTTCTTCCCTGGGCTTTTACCCTCTGAGCTTCTTCTAAACAACATGGTATGGTTATACTTTAATAAGTATCACTTTTTCAACTCCTTTACATCTCAGCTACCTAAAGTTTAGACGCAAAGGGGCAACTTTCGTCCAAAAAGCTGCCCATTATAAAAACAAAAAGATAAAAAATAAGGGTTTGTGAGAGTAATAATATGCAGTTGAATTTAATTTTCCAAATATTTCAGGGAAAAAACGATGAATACGAACGGAATACATCAAAAAACAAATATTTCATTAACATAATGTTATGAAATGCATCAATCTTTACAGTAATCACAGCTTGCGAAGAGTTCAGTCGAATGATCATTGACCTGTAACGTTCGCCACATCCAGCTTCCAACAAGATAACCATCGGACCAACAGAAAACTGCTCTGTTCATTTTCACTTCTCTCCACACATGAGAGTCCCTTTGTTGACAAACACGATATACACCACTGGCCCAATCATAGAGTATTGGAATAATAGAAGCCTGATATTCTGGTTGTATCGCAAGGGAATAAGGTACTTAATTTATTCGCCCGTCCATATCTCCTTTATTTTCAGGCTGTAGAGGAAATTTTATTGGAGTGTTATCGCGTGTTGAACGATAAATGGCAGTGAACAGCTCCACTGTTCTTCGCCCCTCTTTTCCTGTTACTAATGGTTCTGTATTCTTTTCCAAAGCGTGCAAATAATCTTCTATCTGGCGCTCCATATAATAGACCGTCGGATCGATACTATTAAAATGTTTGGAATCTTCTTCAACCCATTTTTCCAACATGGATTGCTCCCCTGGCACCGACCAAATATCGTTTACCGGAGGTTCCAGGATATTCGACATGCCTGCAATAAACATGGCTCCCCCATCGGTTTGCACTCCAAGTGAAGCTCCGTTTTCGCCATGCACGTGCACTTTCCCGTAAATTCCGGGTTTCTCCGAATTACTCACAATTATATTTCCGATCCCCCCATTTTTAAATTTTACGATGGCAACGGCCGTATCCTCCACTTCAATGTAGGGATGATTTAAATTTTGCCAATGCCCGTAAAGCTCATCGATCTCCCCCATGTACCAAAGTAGAATATCGAGCTGATGTGGTGCCTGATTTACCAAGACACCTCCACCTTCCTTTTCCCAGCTACCGCGCCATTCATCCTGGTCGTAGTAGTCTTTATCGCGCCAACCCAACATGTTTATGGTTCCAAAAACAGGTTTTCCAATTTTACCCGCCTCAATGGCTTCTTTCACCCGCTTTACAGGCTCGTACCAGCGCCTTTGGCTAATTACTCCCAGCTTAACCCCGGCATCGGCACACACCTCTATCATTTTATCGGCATCTTCCAATGTCGATGCCAGTGGCTTTTCTACCAGGATATTGGCACCGGCACCGGCCGCCTGAGCCGTCGGATTTAAGTGAAATGGATGGGGTGTGCATACAATGGCAAGATCCACTTTTTCTTTCCTTACCAATTCTTCAATTTCAGGATAGTATGGAACCTTATATTGCCTGGCAAAATCCACCGCAGTTTGTCGTGTCCGACTCCAAACTCCAACCAAAATTGCATGGGGTATATTTTCAATGGCTTTGGCATGCAGATGAGCTACTTTCCCACATCCGAGAATGGCAATATTAAATGTTTTCATGGAGTAAGAATTACTTTATTCAATCCACTTTCTTTTTGATAAAGTCGCTTAAACCAGTGTGCCCCGTCGGAAAGTGGTGCAACAGCAGATATCATTCTATCCACCTTCACCTTCCCCGATGCCATTAAATCAAGCACCATCTCATATTCGCCATTAATGGCACAGCTCCCTAACAAGGATATCTCGCTGGTTACAACTTTTTGAAGTGGGATGCTTATCTCGGACTTCATATTTCCAACCAATACCGCACTACCTCCCTTTCGCAAACTGTTAATGCAAATATTTACAGTTTCTGAAATCCCAAGCACTTCAAAGGCATAATCAACTCCTCTATCCTTGGTAAGACCCTTAATGGATTTTAAGAGATTTTCATCCGGGCTTTTAAAAGTGTGTGTGGCTCCGAATTCTTTTGCCAGGTTCAGTTTACCCTCATCTATATCAATGGCGATTATGGGAAATGCGCCTGCAATTTCGAGCATTTGTACCACAAAGGTGCCCACCATTCCGGCACCCACGACCACAGCACTTTGTCCGGGTTGAATTTTCGAGACATTAATGGCATGAGCTGCAACAGCTACCGGTTCAACCATTGCTGCTTCCTCAAAAGAAACCTTTTCAGGAATTTTATATAAGATATGCCACGGAAGGGATACATACTCGGCAAACGCACCGTGCTTTTTGAAATCGGGTGGGGAAACGCCCAACACTTGCCGTTTGTCGCTGAGGTTGTAGTGTCCTTTCAGGGTATACCAGTCGTTTAACGGATAAATGGTTGAATCGAAAGTCACACGGTCGCCTACCTTCCACCCTTTTACATCAGCACCCAACTCTGCAATTTCTCCTGAAGCTTCGTGCCCCATAATTAACGGAGGCTGCCGGCGCCCTGTGCTTCCATCCATTCCGTGAACATCGCTACCGCAAATTCCACAGGCTTTTACCCGAACCAAAACCTCGTTGGCCTCAATTGCAGGTTTTGGAAATTCGCGGTAATTAAGCTCCTTGTATTTATCTAAAACGAGAGCCTTCATATGATTAAAATTGTTTATTAATATTTATCCGGCAGTAAAACATTACATGTCCGTTTATCAGTTAAAATCTTCTGCTTTTATGGAATATGTTCTCCCTTTTTCTGTCTCTTTGGCCACTACCCTCCCATTATTTCGCAATAACAATTTGTTTCCAAGCAGCGATTTTACATCAAGCAAAACCAGTTCCCGGTTTTCCCATTCAATGGAAATTTCAAAACCTCCACGTCCTTTTATTCCGGAGACTTTCCCGGAAGAAAGAGCAGAAGGAAGTGCAGGAAGGATATCCTGGTAATAATCGCCGTCTTCATTCCGAAGATGTGATTGTAATAACATTTCGGTAATCCCCGAAGTGGCCCCAAAGTTTCCATCGATTTGGAAGGGTGGATGGGCATCGAATAAATTGTAATACAAACCTCCCTTATCCCGCATTTCTGTCTCTTGCGAAATTGACGGAACCATCAGGTTTTTTAACAGCAGAAAAGAATGGTCTCCATCGAGCAACCTTGCCCAAAAGTTTATTTTCCAGGCACGCGACCATCCCGTTCCACCATCGCCCCGGTGCGAGAGTGTAACTTTGCAAGCTTCAGCCAGATCTGGCGTTGTCAATGGATGAATTTCGTTCCCCGGATGTAATCCCCACAAATGTGATACGTGGCGATGTTCATTTTTAGGATCGTCTTTATCGACCAGCCACTCTTGCAACTGGCCATGCTGCCCAATTAAATTTGGTGCAATTTTCGCACGTTTCTCTTTCAAAATTTCCACAAAATCGGCATCCTCTTCTAATATACCGGCAGCTTCGATGGTATTGCCCAGCAAATTGCGGATAATTTGATGATCCATGGTGGGTGCCATAACCAAACCTCCCAGCTCGGGACTATTGCTTGGCCCGCTTACCAGCCATTGCGGATTTTTCGGGTCGGGGACCAAATAGTGAACAAAAAACTTCGAAGCTTCCTTGAGTACCGGATAAGCACGGTTTTTCAAAAAATTCACGTCCCCTGTAAACTGATAGTGCATCCATAAATGCTGGCAAAGCCATGCCCCCCCAACTACCCAAATACCATGATTTGCATTGTTAATGGGTGCAGCACCACGCCATATATCTGTATTATGGTGTGTTACCCAACCTTCCAAATTGTAATGTTCTTTTGCCACATTTTGCCCCGTAACCGCCAAATCCTCCACCATTCTTATCAGCGGGTCTGCCAACTCAGAAAGATTCGTAATTTCTGCGGGCCAGTAATTCATCTCAGTATTTATATTAATGGTGTATTTGCTATCCCAGGGAGGTGCAAGTTTATCATTCCATATCCCCTGTAAATTAGCAGGTTGACTTCCTTCTCTTGAAGAAGAAATGAGTAGATATCTGCCAAATTGAAACAAAAGTGCAACCATGCTCGGATCCTCATCTTCCATAAAAGTAACCAGTCGTTCGTTGGTTGGACGCGCTGAAATTTCGCTTTTACCCAAGTCAAGTACTACCCTTTTAAAATATTTCTGATGATCGGCAATGTGTTCCTTTTTAATGGGTTTGAAAGCTTTTTGATCCAGCATTTTCAGATAATTTTCGCAGAGCTGAGCCGGATTGCCACTTATGTCATTATAATTTTTAAAACTGGTTGCAGCCACCAGATACAAGCTTGCGGCATTTGCATTTTCAATTCTAATGGTTTTTTCTTCCTGAATCAGTCTCCCTCCCTCATTCACTACCTTTATACGTGCTTCAAAGGTGAGTTTACTTTCGGGATATGGCGCGCCGTCGCGCCCCCGTTCTTTTGGATAATTATTTGCCAGCCCGCTGATAATCACCTCGTCACCCTCCACTTTTACCTTGTACTTATCATGAGGAGAATCCAGACCAACTGAAAAAGTCAATGCCTCCTTGTCCGATGCAGTCAAAGAAACGACAACAGCCTGGTCGGGTTGAGATGCCAAAACCTCGCGTTTGTAGTTTACTCCATCAAGCTCATAGGAAACTGTTGCAAGTGCATCTTCCAGGTCCAACTTCCGTGTATAGTTTGTCGCGTTCTCGTGTCCGGGAAAATGGAGCAAAATATTTCCAAAGGGCTGATAACACAACTGCCCGAAGGGTTTTGACATAAAGCGCTCATTCCCTAACTTATGTGCCTTTTCCTGCTTGCCATCCCAAAGCAGGCGACGCAACTGGTTTAAAACCTGATGAGCATCTTTATGGGCATAGTCGTGTGGTTGACCCGACCACAAAGTTTCTTCGTTAAACTGAATCATTTCCCGGTCAGTTTTGCCAAAAACCATGGCACCCAAGCGGCCGTTACCAATGGGCAAGGCCTCGGTCCAGTTTTGGGCTGGCTCATCGTACCAAAGTACCAATGACGGATTAAGTTCTTTTTCGATTTCTTTGGTTTGACAAGAAAAAGCAGCGAGTATACTTAAGAATCCCATAAAAATGGAAAGACTTTTCTGTTTCAATTGATTTGTTTTTTTGTAGTAAATTAAATCCGCGTGTTCCCCGGCTGACGGATAATCAGTCTCGCTTGTGGAAAATTTTTTCATGGTCGTATTATTTTAGAACGATTTAGGTATATGAATTCTCTCAAACTTACGAATAAGTAGGCACATGATAAACAATTTGTAATTAAAAAAGAAATAACAGAACTTTATAAATATTGAAACGTTTTTCGGGTATGTGTTATGACATAAAGACAAAAGTTGAGGCTGCATTGAAACGAGCCCGGCATTACGGCAACGAAGAAGCTGTTCAAATGCTCATTGAGAAATTTCGGCCGTTTTTGGAAGAAGAATGGTTTCATACCTCAGGATTTCAACATCCAAAACTGTTGATATACACGGGCGACAGCGCTGAAATGCCCATTGTTGCCAGCTGGGGACTTATTCCGTTTTGGGTGAGGAATGAACAGCAACAACTTGACATTTGGAATAAAACCATTAATGCACGTGGCGAAAGTATATTTGAAAAACCCTCGTTCCGTACTTCTGCAAATTCGAAACGCTGCCTGATTTATATCGACGGATTTTTCGAGCATCATCATTTTGCCGGGAATGCCTATCCGTTTTATATTCAACGCATTGACGGTGAACCAATAGTTTTGGGAGGTTTATGGGACGAGTGGACAAATAGGGCAAGCGGTGAAATTGTAAACTCGTTTACCATTGTTACTACCAAAGCCAATAGCCTTTTGCGTAAAATTCATAACAATCCAAAATTAAAGGAAGCCCGAATGCCGCTTATTATAGAAGAGAACCGGGCTGAAGACTGGATAAAGGGAAGCGTACAGCAAGCTAAAAAACTAATTGTACCGGCAGAAGATGGAATTTTAAGCGCACACACCGTAAGAAAGCTTCGCGGGAAAAATGCTGTGGGAAATTCTCCGGAAGCCATTGAAGAATATACCTATCCTGAATTAGAACTTAGTACCTGAAGACCTGGAACCAAAAGCCTTACTTTGCACCTTTCATTTGCGCATACAACTTGTTGGCAAAAATAAAATCCTCAAGTTTCTGATTTCCCGAATTCAGAATTTCACTTTTCGTTCCAATCCATTCCTTTTTTCCCCTGCTTATAAACAACACCGACTCGCCGATTTCAATTACCGAGTTCATATCGTGCGTGTTTATAATAGTGGTCATTTGAAATTCTCTCGTAAGTGATTGAATGAGCTGGTCGATAACCGTTGCAGTCTCAGGATCTAATCCTGAATTTGGTTCATCGCAAAATAAATATTTTGGATTTAAGGCAATGGCACGCGCAATGGCAACACGCTTTTGCATTCCACCGCTAATTTCGCTTGGCGAAAGCTTAAATGCCTGCTTTTCAATATTTACATGATCCAGGCAAAATTCAACGCGATTATTCTTTTCAGCACTGCTCATATGGGTAAACATATCCAGTGGGAAGCGAACATTTCCGGCAACATTAATGCTGTCGAAAAGTGCACCACCCTGAAAAACCATGCCAATCTCTTTGCGCATTTCCTTGCGTTCTTTCTCATTAATTTTTGTAAAGTCGCGATCATCGTACCAGATTTCGCCGCGATCAACTTCAAAAAGTCCTAAAACCGATTTCAACAATACCGTTTTACCCGATCCGCTTCGTCCGATAATCAGGTTGGTTTTTCCCTTTTCGAATACTGTAGAAATATTATTCAATACTTCTATTCCGTCGAACGATTTACATATATTATTGAGCCTTATCATGTTAATAGCAAACGGGTTAAAATTAAATCGAAAAACAGAACTAAAATATTGGTATTAACCACTGCCTTTGTACTGGCCTTTCCAACTTCCAGGGCACCTCCTTGCACATAATATCCAAAGTAAGCCGGTACTGAGGCCACCAGAAAACCGAAGACCAGCGATTTTATGATCGAAAAAGTGATGTAATAGGGCACAAATGCAAATTTTAAGCCTTGTATAAACTCAGGTACAGTTACAACTCCTGCAATGGGCCCGGTCGCCAATCCACCAAGTATTCCGAAGAACACACTCATTATAAACAGGAAAGGGAAAATAAGTACCACAGCCACAATCTTTGGAAGAATAAGGTAACTGGCTGAATTCACCCCCATAATTTCAAGCGAATCGATTTGCTCAGTAACTCTCATAGTTCCAATCTCGGAAGTAATATTAGAACCCATTTTCCCAGCCATAATCAAGGCCAACATAGTGGATGAAAATTCGAGAATCAATGTATCGCGCGTACCAAATCCTATTAACTCGGTTGGGTAAATCGGATTCGACATGGAATAGGCAAACTGAATGGCCATAATTCCACCGATGAATATTGAAATAATAATCACAATCCATACCGAACTTACACCCAGGCTATCAATTTCATGAAACAACTGTCTGAAATACATTTTATGCTTTTCCGGCCGGGCAAACACCCTTTTAAGCATGGAGAAATAACGCCCTATGTGAAAGAAGAAATCCATTCGCTTTCTGTTGATGTACTTTGATTATCCGGCTAAATTTACAACTTAAATATCTGAATCAAAATTTTTAAGAAAATGATTCCCTTAGGCAACATTCGGCAAATTAATCCGTAATTCTTATTGAAACTTCTTTAAAATCAATATTTTTGCGCCCGAAATTAAAGATTATCAAATGACTAACAACTTTTGCGTGATTATGGCAGGGGGTGTTGGAAGCCGATTTTGGCCCCTCAGCCGTACCGTTATGCCTAAACAATTTTTAGATATTCTAGGAACCGGAAGAACCTTTATCCAACAAACCTTCGACAGGTTTGCGAAGATCATACCCCACGAAAATTTCCTGGTGGTTACCAGCGTTAAATACAAAGACCTGGTAAAAGAACAACTTCCCGAATTATCAGACAAGCAAATTTTACTGGAACCACTTCGTCGAAATACGGCACCATGCCTGGCATATGCGGCCAATAAAATTAAGTCGCATAGCCCCCATGCAAATATTATCGTAACGCCTTCCGACCATTTAATTCTTAAAGAAGAAGAGTTCATTTCCCAGCTCGAAAACGGACTTGAATTTGTCGCACAGAAAAATGCCCTACTTACCCTGGGGATTAAACCCAATCGTCCCGAAACCGGTTACGGATATATCCAGGTAAAAAAACGAAAAGAATTTAACAACCTGGATAACCTGTATAAAGTGAAAACTTTTACGGAAAAACCGGATGAAGAAATGGCGAAGATTTTTGTTGAAAGCGGAGAATTCTATTGGAATTCAGGAATCTTTATCTCAACGCTCGACACCATGCTCGAATCATTCCAGCAACATTTAACGGAACTTGCTCTGAAATTTGAGACCGGACGGAAATTTTTAAACACAAGTAGTGAAGAACCCTTTATTAAGAAAACCTACTCCGAATGCCAATCCATCTCCATCGATTATGGAATTATGGAAAAGGCCAAAAACGTTTACGTATTAACTGCCGATTTTGGGTGGAGCGATCTGGGCACCTGGGGCTCGTTGTACGAAAACAAAACCAAAGATCCCAGTGGAAATGTAATTGAAGGGGACAATATCCTGGTATACGATGCAAAAAATTGTGTCATTGATATTTCGGGAGAAAAGATTGCTGTGATTCAGGGACTGGATGGTTATATTGTTGCTGAATCCAATGAGACTTTAATGATCTGCCGCCGCGAAGATGAAGACCAAATTAAAAAATTCGTTACTGATGTTCGAATTAAAAAAGGCGATACCCTGGTGTAATACCTGTTTTCATGCAAATCGACCCAAAAGAAAAATGGGATAAGAAATTGAGAAGTCAGAAGACGATAGGAATTGA
Organism: Draconibacterium sp.; assembly: GCA_041546215.1. Taxonomy (GTDB): domain Bacteria; phylum Bacteroidota; class Bacteroidia; order Bacteroidales; family Prolixibacteraceae; genus Draconibacterium. The sequence continues at coordinate 57,717 of JBFEWU010000003.1, forward strand.
TTAATGATTAGTGATTATTGATTAATGTAAAGGGTGGTTAAACGGTATGAGGGATAAAGGGTTAGGAATCCGGACAACAATGACGACGGAAAAGACCGAAGACCGGAGACCGAAGTCCGAAGACGGAAGAAGCTCAAAGCTGAAAGCTCAAAGGAAGAACGAAGTCCGAAGACCGGAGAAGAGATAAATAAACTTTGCGTCTTTGCGCCTCTGCGGTAAAAATGCTGATATTCTAATACTCTGATATTCTAATACTCAATACGCGACAACA
>JBFEWU010000021.1:0-27212 GCA_041546215.1 Draconibacterium sp.
TAAGGTTTAGTTTAGTTTAGTTTAGTTTCAAAAAGGGATGGTTTTTCGCTATCCCTTTTTCTGTATATGCAGTTCGAAGGATTACGCGAAGCAAAAAAATGCTTATCGGGATATTTTATATGCTAAATATTCTGAAAGTGCAGCCAATGAGAATTACAGGTCAGAAAAGCAGTTTCTTCAATCCTCGGATTTTTGCGCAGTTGATTTTTTCGGGCTTACTATTTGATAACCAATAGTAGTTTTTATTTAAACGACTTCTGCAGGTCAACCATTTTTATGGCAGTTACAGCCGCTTCGTCGCCTTTGTTACCATGTATACCACCTGCACGATCTAAAGCCTGTTTTTCATTTTCGGTTGTTAAAACTCCAAAAACAAATGGCTTGTTGTATTTCAGATTTAAATCTTTTGTTCCCTGAGTAACTCCTTCGCAAATGAAGTCAAAGTGACGGGTTTCGCCCTGAATTACACAACCTAAAAGAATAACGGCATCCACATTATCCAATTCCGCAAAAAACTGACCTCCCAATGGCAATTCGAAGGTGCCGGGAACATATTTTACCGATATATTCTCTTCTGAGGCTCCGTGCTTTTTTAGTGTGCTAACAGCGCCATTTGCAAGGGCACCTGTAATTTGAAGGTTCCACTCGGCTACCACTACTCCAAACCTCATACCTTCGGCTGAAGGAACCGAATTAATATCGTAGGCTGATAAATCTTTTGTTGCCATAATCCACTTTATTTATCTGTATATCCCGAAAGCGTTTATTGTCGGGAAATGTTCTACCAAAAGGTTGCTAACAAAAAACCCCTCAAAAAGAGGGGTCAGTATTTAAATCTCGAAATCTTAATTCAATTTAATTTTTACTCGAGCAATATACCGGTCGGCATTTGTACCCTCTGTTGAAGCAGGGTATTTTGCTTTAATCTCTTCGTATAATGCGAGAGCATCTTCCAGTTCATCCATCGACTCAAGCAATGCTGCTGCTTTCATCATATATACCGGAGTTGTTAATTCATTTCCGGAAGCCGAGTAAGCTTTTTTGTATTGTTTAAGTGCCTTGTCCTGCTCACCAAGTTCCAGGTAGGCATCACCTTTCGCACCTTCTGCAACCGGAGCCAACAATAAATCTTCAGTTTTAAAATCATTCAAATAATCCAGGGCATCTTCGAATTGTCCTAAATGCAGGTACGAAATACCTGTGTAGTATTTTGCTCTGTTTGCCGATTTTGTAATACCATAGTCATCAATAATATCCAGAAAACCAAGATAGTTTCCATCGCCGTTGATTGCCAGATTAAAAGAATCTCTCTCGAAATAATTCTCTGCCATATACATTTGCGATAACGCTTCGTCTTCTTTGGGCTGCAGGTAAAACTTGTTAAAGCCAAGATATGCAGCTACTACTAATATAATACCACCAGCAATGTAACTTATCATTTTCTGGTTGTCTTCAATGAATTGTTCCGTTTTGGTTAACGCACTTTCAAGTTCCTGTAAATTATCGGCTTGATCAACTTTCTTCTTTGCCATTTCTCTACTTTTCAAAATTGTGCCGCAAAAATAGTTTTTTTTTCAAAATTGCTGATCTTATGCTTGTATTATTTTCATTAATAATCAACATAAAAGTGTTATTAAGTGCTTTTTACCAACAATTACTGTTTATGCAGCCTTTTTTGATAGTTTTGTAACACTAAAATAAACGGAAGTGAAATGCATATTGAAGAGATTTCAATACTAAATTTTAAAAATATCAATGAAGTTAAGGCCGAATTCTCGCCAAAATTAAATTGTTTTATTGGTAAAAATGGTGCCGGTAAAACCAATATGCTCGATGCCATTTATTATTTATCGTTTTGCAAAAGCTTTTTTAATGCTACCGATCAATTAAATATCAATCACAACGAAAGCTTTTTTTTGTTGAGCGGAAATTACAGTCGTTCGGAATCCAAAGAAGTAATTTCATGCGGTTTGCAAAAGGGACAGAAGAAACAATTTAAAAGAAATTCCAAGTTCTATAAAAAACTACAGGAACACATCGGTTTGCTCCCTTTGGTCATGATCACCCCATCAGATGTAAACCTTATTCTGGGTGGAAGCGAGGAGCGCAGGAAATTCATGGATGGTGTTATTTCACAATACAATCAGAATTATCTTGATGATCTTTTGAAATACAATCGTGCACTTTTACAGCGCAATAATTTATTAAAACAGTTCGCATCAGATAGGTATTTTGATGAAGAATTACTGGGGATCTGGGACAGCCAGTTAATGGAATACGGCACGCGTATCCATCAACAACGGACCGAATTTGTTGAAAAACTGATTCCTGTATTTCAACGCTACTATTCTTTTATTTCGCAAGATAACGAAGAAGTTGGCCTGGTGCATCAGTCGGATTTGTATGATACTGATTTTGAAGCCGGCTTAAAGCGTACTTTAGCAAAAGATAGAATTATTCAATATACGTCCCTTGGAATTCATAAAGACGACTTACTATTAAAAATAGGGGAGTACCCCATAAAAAAACTGGGATCTCAGGGGCAGAAAAAAACCTTTCTGGTGGCATTAAAATTGGCCCAGTTTGATTTTATAAAAGAGATTTCAGGATTTAAACCGATACTTTTATTAGACGACATCTTCGATAAACTTGACCAACACCGTGTACAGCAAATTGTAGCTACTGTTGCGGGCGAACAGTTTGGGCAGATATTTTTAACAGACACCAATCGCGAACATTTAGATACTATAATTCGGAGAATGGATACTGATTTTCGTATTTTTAGAGTAGAGACAGGAAAAGTAGAACTGGCATTATGAGAAGAAGTAACACGCAATCCTTAAGTGAGGTTTTGAAAGAATACATTGAACAAAACAGAATCGAGCAAAAGTTAAAAGAGGTTGATGTGGTGCAAGGATGGGAGAATTTGCTTGGAAAAACCATTGCGAACTACACGAGAAACATTTATATCCGTAATAAAATCTTATATGTTGAACTTAGTTCATCGGTAGTAAAAAACGAGTTGTTTATGATGCGTGAAGAGATTGTGCGCAGAATTAATGAAAATGCGGGCCGGGAAGTAATTTCAAAAATTATTTTTAAATAAGTGAACCATGAACGTTGACAGACTAAACGAAAAATTTGGAATTGAAGCCGAAATAGGTTTTTACGAGGAGGATGAATTTGTATATGCCATGCTATCAAACAAATTTGCCGATGCAAGCATTTGTTTGTATGGTGCTCACCTGGTGAATTATAGTCCGGCACGAAACATGGAAGTTTTGTGGATGAGTCCGGAAAGTAGTTTTAAACCGGGCAAGGCAATTCGCGGAGGAATCCCGGTTTGCTTCCCTTGGTTCGGACCACATGAAACCGATGAAAGCTTACCACAGCATGGTTTTGCCCGCATTATGAATTGGGACGTGATAAAAACAGGATCACTCCCCGGCGGAGAAATTCAAATTTCGCTACAACTTTGCGCGTCGGATGAAACCAAAGCATACTGGCCGCATGATTTTTGTGCTGAAATGATTTTTACGCTTAGTCAGCATCTCAAAGTCAGTTTAAAAATTACCAATCCTTCGATAAAACCCATTGAATACAGTTGCGCTTTACATAGCTATTTTAGTTTGTCAGGCATTGAAAATATTTACATCAGTGGATTAAAAAATACTCCCTATCAAAACCAGCTGGATGGTGGCGATTATATTCAGGAAGAGGAATTGTTGAGAATTTCGGAAGCCACAACACGTCATTATTATAACACCGAAGCTACTTGTGTAATAAACGATCCAATCTTTAATCGCAGGATTACTGTGGCAAAAGAGGGCAGTAAAAATACAACGGTATGGAATCCCTGGGCTAAAACCTGTGAGCAAATGAGTGATGTTTCAGACGATGCCTATGAAACTTTTGTATGCCTTGAAACCGTGAATAATGTTGGTAACATTATTCATTTGCAACCGGGCGAATCGCATGAAACAACTGCCATTATCGGGATCGAATAAATAATTATTGAGCTGATAGCTTTTTTAATATCCGCTGATAAAAATAGTCCATTTCAGTTAATAACTCATCACGAATATCACGGCACTTTTCTCTAATCTCATTTGGGGATTTAGAACCTTTGTAAGGGCTACGAAACCCAAGATGCAGTTTGCGTTTATAATTTATTTCCGGAATCTTAAGTTCCTCCTGAGTGCCTTCACCAACGGTGATCAGGAAATCAAATTCGAAGTCTTTATATTCGCTGAAAAAATGCGGAGTACTTGGTTTTAAATCGATGCCAACTTCAGCCATAACTTCAATGGCAATAGGGCTAACATGATTCGCAGGATTCAAACCTGCAGAATAAATGAAAAGATCAGCATTAAAACTTCGAAGAATAGCCTCTGCCATTTGACTTCGGCACGAATTACGATTGCTTAAGAAAAATATACTTATCCCATGTCCAGAATTTTAATTGAAGTCTGCTATACATTAGCTTTTCAATATAAGGAAAACTACCGATATATATCATGCATAATATCGTGCATGGTAGCTTTCCAATGCTGTTTTCGAACATAGCTCTGGAACATAATTATTCGGTATACTGGTAATTTAGTGATTATAATTCTATTTTTGAAGGACAACTTTTTACCATGTTAAACATTGCCACTGTCGTATTTGTGCTTTTTATGGTTGCATTGGGGATCATACTTATTTTTTTGTGATTTATTCTAAACTTGAAAAAGAACGAAGAGCCTTTAAACGAGGAATAGTTCTACTCTTTCTTTTCGCAATCCTATTATCCCTGACAGCAATACTTTCGGAAAATATTTACCCCTGGCTAGCGAGTCTGCCAGTACTGGTTTTGATCCTTGTGATGCCAAAATACGGCAATGTAAAAGTTGATTTTAAAATTCCAAATCGTTTTGATGAACGCGATGTAATGTTTTCCAGAAATACCTTAAATGAAGGATCTGAAGAATTTGATTTATATTATCAGATGCGTCCTGAAAACAAAGCGCCTGACAAGCTTTTCAGGGAAGAGCCCGGTTTATTGTCAGATGGAGCCAAATATTACAATGAAATATTTTTTAATGCAGCCCGGGCATCTTTTAAAACAGTTGATATGCTTCACCCATTGGTTGAATATGCTGCAGTTAAGAACAGAAGTAAAGTTCCGGAGGAACACCTGCTTAATTTCATTAAAAAATGGATTCTAAAACTGGGTGCGTCTGATGTTGGATTTACACCTCTGAAACCACACCATATTTACACACATGTTGGGAGGGGAGAGGACTATGGGGAAGAGGTTGCACTAACTCATAAATATGCCATTGCATTTACTGTTGAAATGGATCATGAATCATTAAGCTATAATCCCAAAGGTCCGGTCGTCATGGAGTCGGCTCAACAGTATTTAAATGCTGGGCAAATTGCGGTTCAGTTGGCACAATTTTTACGGAGCTTTGGGTATGATTCCCGCGCACATATCGATGCTAATTACCGGATTATCTGCCCCATAATTGCACAGGATGCAGGACTGGGAGTCATTGGAAGAATGGGACTTCTAATGACTCCAAAATTGGGACCACGCATTCGCTTAGGTGTAGTAACAACCGATCTAAAGCTTCCGATAAATAAGAAAACACCCGATTATTCGGTGATTCATTTTTGCGAACACTGTAAAAAATGTGCTACAAATTGTCCTTCGCAGTCCATTCCAACTAATCTGGTGACAACCCAAAGAAATCCGGAACGCTGGACGATTAACCATGAGCGTTGCTTTACATTCTGGTGTAAGATTGGTACAGATTGTGGCCGTTGTATGGCCGTTTGTCCTTATTCACATCCCGATAATTTTATTCATAACTGTGTACGTTGGATGATAAAACGTAATCCGGTTAATCGCTGGCTTTCACTTAAGCTCGATGATTTCTTTTATGGCAAAAAACCATGAGCAGCAAGTGCCGTGAGCCTAAGCTAAACCATTGCACCACTTTTGATTATTCTGCTTCTTTTTTAGCAAAAATCTGGCACATTTATGACTTTCATTGTCTGATATTTTATATCGGCTCCTTGTTACGCAAGAAGTCATCCTCACCCATTTTTTTATTTTGCCTTAAAACTTTGAGTTTTAATGTGGTTTTCCCTATTTTCGTAGTTCAACAAATTTACGCACTCCGCTGGTTAGCGGAATAAATTAAAGGAAATGGAACCTAAAGATCTAAAAAACTCGGAAGAGTTAAAGAGTACGGAAAAGACGGAGCTTGAGAATTCAGAACAAGATCTTGTTTCTGAAGAAGAGAAAACTGTAGAAGACACTACACCTCAAACAGGAGAAGTTAAGGCTGAGGGAGAGGAAGCAACTGAACAAAAAGATCCGGCTGATAAAGATGCAGCTGAATCCGCAGAAACTGTAGAAGACACTACACCTCAAACAGGAGAGGTTAAGGCTGAGGCTGAGGGAGAGGAAACAACTGAACAAAAAGATCCGGCTGATAAAGATGCAGCTGAATCCGCAGAAACTGTGGAAGACTCTGCTCCTCAAACAAAAGAACTTGAGATAGAGGAAGAAGAAACTACTGAACAAAAAGATTCAGCAGATAAAGATGCAGCTGAATCCGCAGAAACTGTGGAAGACTCTGCTCCTCAAACAGAAGAAATTGAGATAGAGGAAGAAGGAACAACTGAACAAAAAGATTCAGCAGATAAAGATGCAGCCGATCCTGTAGTAAATGTGGAAGAAATCTCGAAAGCAGAGGTAGTTGAAGAGTCAGGCAATAAGGAGGAAAAAGACGAAGTAATTGATGCAGTTGAGGAAAAAGAACTGAAGGAAGAAACTCCTGAAGTAGAAAATACTGAGGTAACTGAAGAGGGCGCAGAACAGGCAGAAACAGTTGTTGAAGAAAAAGTTCAGCCCGTAAAAAGTACAGAAGAAGAGAAGTCGACGGAAGAATCTGAGGGAAAAAAAGCCAGCAAAGATCCGCAGAAAAAAGAAGAGGGTATAGCTGAGAAAAAAGTGATTAAGATTGAGAACAAGGAAGAGAAAAAGGAATCGGTAGATTATTCTAAACATTCTCAGGTAGAGCTGGTTAACGCAATGCGAGATGTATTGGAAGAAAATGATGACCATGATATAAAAGAAGAAGTAGAAACCATAAAAGCAGTCTTCTACAAAAATTACAATGAGAATATTGCTGAATCAAAAAAGAAGTTTATTGAAGAGGGTGGGAAAGAAGAAGATTTTGTGCCTGAGGATGATCCATATGAAAAAGACATTAAAGATTTATTGAAAGAGTACCGCTATTTGCGTATTGAATTCAATAAAAAACTAGAAGTTGAAAAAGAAGAAAACCTGAAGCTCAAATACCAGGTTATTGAAGATATCAAAGGGCTTATTAATAACGAAGAATCGATCAATAAAACCTTCCATGATTTTAAAGAACTACAACGTAAATGGCGTGATATAGGCTTGGTTCCGCAGGCAAAAATGAAAAACCTGTGGGATACTTATCATTTTCATGTGGAGAATTTTTACGACTACATAAAAATTAACCGTGAACTTCGCGATCTGGATCTTAAAAAAAATCTGGAAGCAAAAATTAAACTATGTGAAAAGGCAGAGGAACTGCTGGTTGAGACTTCGATAATAAAAGCATTTAACACACTGCAGAAGTATCACGAACAGTGGCGTGAAATTGGTCCGGTTCCAAGGGAACAAAAAGATGATATTTGGGAGCGGTTTAAGGCAGCAACTTCAAAAATTAATAAGAAACATCAGGAGTTTTTCGAGGATCGAAAACTGGAACAAAAGAAAAATCTTGAGGCCAAGACGGCCCTTTGCGAAAAGGTTGAAGAAATTAAAATTGAAGAAATTGCAAACCATAAAGAATGGGACGAGAAATCGAAGGAATTAGTTGAATTACAAAAGGTTTGGCGAACCATCGGTTTTGCTCCGCGTAAAGACAATAATAAAATTTACGATCGATTCCGAAGCGCGTGCGATAAGTTTTTCGATGCTAAACGCGAGTTTTATTCGAAAAACAAAGAACTTCAGCAAAATAACCTGCAGCAGAAAATTGACTTGTGTGAACAAGCAGAAACTTTAAAAGATAGCACCGACTGGAAGAAAACAACTCAGGATTTTATCAACATTCAAAAAAAGTGGAAAGAAATTGGGCCGGTACCACGTAAACAATCTGATAACGTATGGAAACGCTTCCGTGCCGCCTGCGACGCTTTTTTTGAAAATAAATCACAACATTTTTCAGGCCTTGACAATGAACAGCTGGAAAACCTCAAATCAAAAGAAGCCCTGATTGAAGAAGTGATAAATTTTAAATCCGCCGGAGATGTTGATGAAAATCTTAAATTATTGAAAGATTTCCAGCGACGCTGGACCGAAATCGGACATGTACCATTTAAGAAGAAGGACGAAATCCAGATCAAATTTCGTGAAGCCATTAACAAATTATTTGATGAGCTGAATATTGACGAAGAGAAACGTAATATGTTGAAATTCAGGAGCAAAATGTCATCATTCTCTGAATCCTCACGTGGACAGAATAAGATGCGCATGGAGCGAGACAAGTACATGAATAAAATGAAACAGCTTGAAAATGATTTGGTGGTTCTTGACAACAACATCGGTTTTTTTGCAAAATCTAAAAATGCAGAGTCGCTAATTGAGGATGTGAAAAAGAAAATTGAAGTGGCCAAACAAAAAATCGAATTCCTGAAAAACAAAATCAGAGTAATCGATGAAATGGATAAAGACGAATAAGTTGAAGGAGTATAAAGTTTAAGAAGCCGGTTTTTACCGGCTTTTTTTTGTCGTTTTTCTTTATTTTTTCAGATGCTGAGAATCGCATAAAATTAAATTAGACAACCGGTTTATTCAGATAAGAACATTCTAGAGGGCTAATCAAAGTTATAGCCAGGGACCGGAAGTTTCCAGCTTCCGCAACCAAGCAGCGGTTGGAAACCGCTGATCCCGGGACCGGAAGTTTCCAACTTCCGTCTTCCTACAAGAAAAACTTATGAATTTCCCAGAAACTCTGTAGAAGGTACGTGTTTAGTATCTACAGAGTAAACAATTTTCGAGGAATGATTATCAATACTTTTACATAAAATCTTTGCCGATATATGACTTATCAGCCATATATCTGATTTTATGCAAATCCCGACGCGTCGGGAACGTATTAAGCTAAAGTATTCCAAAATATTAATGATATATGTTTGTCCTATAATTGATATTATGATAAATTGTATGTGGTTTTAATGGGAGGGTGATTTTGGACTTAATAGTTAGGATCCTGAACATAAAAAGCACTGAATACCCTATTTTACCGAAAATTTATAAATAGTAGTCGATTGTAAAGTTTCACCTGCTTTCAGCAAAGTTGACGGAAAGTTCTCTTTATTCGGAGAATCAGGATAATGTTGCGTTTCCAAACAAAAGCCAGTACGCTTTGAATATGCTTTGCCAGATTTTCCAATTTCAGTACCTTTTAAATGATTCCCGGTATAAAATTGTACTCCGGGTTCTGTGGTGAATACCTCCATGTAACGTCTGCTCCTGGGTTCATAAGCACTTGCTGCAAACGCCAATTCATTATCTGTTTTGTTAATAATATAATTAAAATCATAGCCTATACCGTACTGCAACATTGGGTGATCATTATCAATTCTTTCTCCAATAATTTTTGGCGAGGTAAAATCGAGGTCAGTTCCTATAATGCTAACGATTTCTCCTGTGGGTATCATTTCTGAATTAGCTACCGGGGTTGATTTATCAGCGTTTATTACCACGACATGGTTAAGAATATCACCATTCCCCTCTCCTTTTAAATTAAAATAACTGTGGTTGGTGATATTAAAATGGCAAGCTTTGTCGGTACTTACTTCATAATCGATTTTAAGCTCGTTATCATCTGTTAATGTGTAGGTTACCTTTACTTTTTTATTTCCGGGGAATCCAAATTCACCATCAGCACTTTCCAGCTCAAAAACGGTGACATTTCCCTCTTTTTGATGACTCCAAACCTTTCTGTACCAGCTGTTTGGCCCGGAATGCAGACATGCTTTTGCGTTGTTTACCGGAAAATTGTAGGTTTTTCCTTCAATTGTAAAGGAAGCATTGGCAATCCTGTTGGCAAAAGGTCCCACCACTGCCCCATGGCTTGCTCCATACTGCTGATAATCAGCGATCGACTTAAATCCCAAAACAACATCGTCAAAATTTCCTTTTTTGTCAGGAGCATAAATCGAAACAATTTTTGCGCCATAATTTGTAAGCGTTACTACCATTCCATTGTCATTTTTCATGGTAAATAAGCGTGTTGTTTCCCCGTCAATAAGTCCCTCAAAATCAGACGAAGAATAAGGTAAATCTATGTCATTCATTTGTTTGCTTGTACAGGCTGTAAACAGCATAACAGATACGAATAAGAAGCTTAGGATTTTCATATTATCGATAATAAATTAAAGGTTATAAAAGTAATAAATATCTGGTTTCTTTCATCTATAATTATTTGTTTTAATAGTCCTCCTTCCTGAATGTGTAATTCGCATGGTCATTCTGCTTCGTGTCAAAGTTATGACATCTTCTCATCAGTAAATAACGGGCTTCTATTTTAAAACGTGTTCTTCTATTGTTTTTCAAAATATTAAGAAGAAAATAGGTTAAAATCATTGCGAATTACAAAATAGTGAATTTCATTTGTAGTTTAATTTACAGCAAAGAATGGAATCAATCAAAGAGATTTACAAAATCGGACACGGACCATCAAGCAGTCATACGATGGGACCTAAAAAGGCTGCCGAAAAATTTCTGGCCAAAAATGTAACAGCCAAGAGGTTTGAGGTATTTCTCTATGGCAGTTTAGCCGCAACAGGAAAGGGTCACCTTACTGATTTTGCAATTGAACAAACCTTTGTCAATCGCCCATTATCTTTTGTATGGGAACCAAAAACCTTTTTACCCAAACACCCAAACGCCCTGAAATTTATGGCCTATGATGCCAAGGATAACATCCTCGATGAATGGATATGTTACAGCGTTGGTGGCGGAACAATCGTTGATGATTATACGGAATCGGAAACTGTCGAGATTTACGAGCACCGGACAATGGCTGATATATTGGCCTGGTGCAATATAAATGGCAAACAGTTTTGGGAATATGTTGAAGAGTTTGAACAAAATGACATATGGGAATATCTTGAAGAAGTATATTTCGTTATGTTTGACAGCATTAAAAGAGGATTAAAAGCCGAAGGAACTTTACCGGGAGGACTCAAGTTACCACGTAAAGCGCAAAGTTTTAATACCAAAGGAAATAACTTTGCCACACCGTTTAAACGACGTTCGCAACTGTTTTCTTATGCATTGGCAGTGTCGGAAGAAAATGCTTCAGGCGGATTAATTGTTGCCGCACCAACCTGTGGCGCCAGTGGTGTTTTACCTGCCATTTTAAAATATTTCAAAAAGATACATAAAAGCGATAAAAATACCATTTTACGTGCCCTGGCAACAGCGGGATTAATTGGGAATATCGTAAAAACCAATGCATCCATTTCAGGAGCTGAAGTGGGTTGCCAGGGTGAAGTGGGAACGGCATGTGCCATGGCTTCGGGAGCCGCTACACAAATGATGGGCGGAACCACTTATCAAATCGAATATTCGGCTGAAATGGGACTGGAACACCACCTGGGATTAACCTGCGATCCTGTTGCGGGCCTGGTACAAATCCCCTGTATAGAACGTAATGCCTTTGCCGCCGAGCGTGCGGTGGCCCATAATAACTATGCCCTATTAACCGACGGTCGCCATCGAATTAGCTTTGATGAAGTGGTTGAAACAATGTATAAAACCGGTATTGATTTACAAAGTAAATACCGTGAAACTTCGGAGGGTGGCCTGGCTGATTTTGATGCATTACCCAAATGTTAGGCGGATAAGGTCCTGTAGCCTCCCCTTTGGCAAATAGATCAGTCCCTATATACCTTACGATAAGAGATTCATCGCATTGTGTGAATAAAAAGGCGAAATCAGGGCTTCTTCTCCATGGGAAACTCCACTTCGACCAAATCTCCTTCTTTCCACTTCTTTGCAATTTTGCAATAGGTGCCCGGTTTGGCAAGGTATTTAACCTGTTTAACGGTAACTGTTGTTCCTTCAGCCCAAACGGGAATTCGAATGTAAACTTCCAGATATCGTCTTTCGGTCATTCCAATGTGTAGTTTTACATTTCCTGACTTCGGATATTCACTTTCCTGTTTAAAGGTAACCACTCCTCCCAGCGAATGAGAATATTGAATTTCGATTGGTCGGAATAAATTCACATAAATATGGTCAATATTCCTGGTTAGAACGAATGGAGAAACCATATTCGCCCGTTCAGCGCTTTTACAAGAGATAGCTTCCAGTTCAGCAGCATAGATTTCCTTTTGGGTTAATTCCAATAGCAACCCAGTAATTTCAACCCAGATTCTGAAGTCATTTTCATTTGTAAAATCAATCGGATTTTTGGATGAAACCAGTTTCCAGTATTTCTCAAAATCCTCTAAATCAAAGTGTTCGTCCTGGTTTTCAAATTGATTTACAAATGTTAATAATTCTTTTTCGTCTATATTTAAAGTGCTTTGTTCTCCAACTTTGGTTCTCTTTTCGAGCCCCTGGGTAACTTTTTCAGGAAATGTTTTTTTCTGTGAACATGACGTAAATAACAAGACAGACAGTATAAAAAAGGCAGGGAAATTCTTCATTTAGTATTCTGATTTTATGCTACAGTAACATGGTTTAATCACAAGTGTTCAAGTAAATAAAAAGAATTTATTCAATACAGGACCACTGGATTTGCAATTTCTTACATGCAATGGATTTGTTTTCTCCAAAATAAATTCCATATCTTTGTAGCATCTCAAAAGAAAGGAGACAACTATGAATAACTCAATTCTCATTCCGACCACCGTGTATCTGCCGTTCCAGGCCATTTAAGAGAGTTATAATCATTTAGTTCATTCATTTTCCTTATCTTTTCAAATGTCATACAAAAAAACAAGTGTTTTGTCCTTACTAAATTTTAAAGACTTTAATATAAAAGATCTTTGGTGCGATGTAAAGGAAGCGGTTGGTGGTACCGAGCGTGATTTCACGGAGTCAGGTTTAGGGAAAGCCATATTTATTCTGGCAATTCCTATGGTTCTGGAAATGATCATGGAATCGGTTTTTGCGGTAGTTGATATCTTCTTTGTATCGAAACTGGGTGCCGATGCTGTCGCCACTGTTGGAATTACGGAATCGGTCATGACCGTTGTATATGCCATTGGTGTTGGTTTGGCCATGGCAACCACGGCATTGGTTTCGCGTCGTATTGGCGAGAAAAAGAAGAAAGAGGCTGCTGTTGTTGCTTTTCAGGCGATCCTGGTTGGAGCTTTTATATCCATATTTATTGCCATTCCGGGGATGATCTTTGCTAAGGAATTCCTGTTGTTGATGGGAGGCACCGAAAGTATGTCGGAAAAAGGATACATGTTCCCTGCCATCATGTTTGGAGGTAATGTGGTGATTATGTTGCTCTTTATTATAAACTCGGTGTTTCGCAGCTCGGGAGATGCTGCAATATCGATGCGTGTCATGTGGTTTGCAAATGTGATCAATATTATTCTTGATCCACTGCTGATATTTGGTTATGGGCCTTTCCCCGAGTTGGGTTTGCAGGGAGCAGCTGTTGCAACTACAATTGGCCGCGGAAGTGCAGTTTTATACCAGTTTTATCTGCTGTCGAGCGGTAAATACCGTATTCAGCTGTACTGGGATAGTTTAAAACTGAAACTAAAGGTGATGTGGAAGCTCTTGAAGGTTTCGGGAGGAGGAATATTGCAAAACCTGATAGCCACTTCCAGCTGGATCCTGCTCGTACGAATTATTGCGGTTTCGGGACCTGATGCCATTGCCGGCTACACAATTGCCATTCGCATTGTAATATTTTTGCTTTTACCTGCCTGGGGATTAAGTAATGCTGCCTCTACCCTTGTGGGACAAAACCTGGGGGCCAAAAAGCCCGAACGGGCAGAGAAATCGGTTTGGATTACCGCTTATGTAAATATGATCTTCATGGGCTTAATGGGCATACTGCTGGCAATTTTTCCTGAGTTCTGGATAAAATTGTTTATTGCAGATACAAATGTGGTTACCAACGGTATTGCCGCACTTCGGATTATCAGCTTCGGCTTTCTCTTTTATGCCCTTGGGATGGTACTAATGCAGGGTTTCAATGGCAGTGGTGACACAATGACTCCTACCAAAATTAATTTGGTGAGTTTCTGGCTCATTGAAATTCCACTGGCTTATCTTTTAGCGGTTGTGTTAAATATGGGATTAACAGGAGCAAGTATTGCCATTGTTTGTGCAGAGTCGGTATTGGCTCTGATGGCCCTGTTTTTATTTCGACAGGGGAAATGGAAAAAACGCAAGGTATAAGGGAATCGGAATTTTGTGCGTATACCGGAATATTGCAAAAGCAAGCGACAAATAGCATCGACTTAAAAGGAATAGACATGGAACGATTGGGATTTACGAAAAAAATACAAGAAATAATACCGTCAGGTATACATCAATCGGAAGTAGGAAGAATTATTATTGAACACAAAGAGCGTTACACTTTGCAAACTGATGAAGGAGTCTTCAATGCAGAGATAACCGGTAATTTAAGATTCTCTGCTGCCTCCAGAGCCGATTTCCCGGCTGTGGGTGATTGGGTGCGGTTTCTGAAAATGGATGATGAAAATGCCATCATACTTGAAATATTTCCACGTTTTTCGGTTTTGGAGCGGCAGGCAGTTGGCAAACAAGCTGAGGTGCAGATTATCGGAACGAACATCGATTGCGCATTTTTGGTGCAGGCTGTTGGTCATGACTATAATCTTAAACGGCTGGAGCGCTATTTAACCCTGTGTTATTCTGCGGATATTGATCCGGTAATTATTTTAACAAAGATAGATCTTGTATCGGAATTCGAACAAATAAAGCTGGTCAGTGAAATTACAGAACGAATTAACGATGTTGTTGTAATTTCTGTCAGCAGTAAAACGAAAGCTGGATATTCTGAATTGGAAAGGATAATGAAGCCTGGTAACACCTATTGTTTCATTGGATCTTCGGGAGTTGGAAAATCAACAATCGTGAATCATCTGGCACATGAGGATTTGCTAAAAACATCGGACATAAGTGCAAGTACAAATAAAGGGCGACACACCACAAGCCATCGTGAACTGTTTGTTTTGCCCAATGGCAGTATTGTTATCGACACACCCGGCATGCGTGAAGTGGGTATAACCGACCAGAGTCAGGGAATTAAAATGACCTACGATCAGATAGAAGAATTAGCCCAACATTGCCGGTTTAGAGACTGTACACATACAACGGAGTCGGGATGTTCTGTTCGGGAAGCGATTGAGGATGGAAAGTTATCGGAAGAAATTTATGAAAACTACCGGAAACTGAAACGTGAGCAAGAACATTTCACCAGCACTGTTCATGAAAAAAGACAGCGTGATAAAGAGTTCGGGAAGATGGTAAAAACCGTAAAAGATCACAAAAAGAAATCTAAGTTTTAATAAAAGTGTATTGAACATTTTTAAGTGAAATTCCTTATGTAAAAAACTAAAATTTAATACTATGAAGAAGTTTGGCATTGAAATTAAGTGGGGAATAATTTTTTCAATCGTTACGCTTTTATGGATGATGCTCGAAAAAGCGCTGGGCTGGCACGACGAGTTGATTGATAAACACATGATTTACACCAACTTATTTGCAATTGTTGCCATCGCCATTTATGCAATTGCACTCCTCGACAAAAGAAAAAACTATTATGATGGAAAAATGACCTGGCTGCAGGGATTTCTTTCGGGTTTATGGATTGCCGTGGTAGTTGCAATATTAGCACCCTTAACTCAATACATTACAAGCACGATAATCACACCCGATTATTTCTCGAATGTGATTGAAGCATCAGTACGACTGGGCAAGCATACACAGGAAGATGCAGAAGCATATTTCACACTTCAAAATTACATTATCCAAAGTACTATTGGTGCAATAGTTATGGGAGCGATAACAGCTGCAATTGTGGCTATTTTTACAAGGAAAAAATAAAAATGAAACATTACGCGAATTTGCAGACTACATATCAGAAGCCAAACCAGAAAAGACCAAACTTTCGCGTTTGCAGAAAATTATACCCATGATTAATCAAAATGCAGGATTGCACGATAAATACAGGAAATGTTAAGCCGGTTTCAGAATAGTTTCTAATTTCATGCCTTAGAAAAATTAGTACCATGAAATTGCTATCTGTCATTGTTCTGCTTTTGGTTTATGTTTTTGACCTAAATGCACAATCTTCATCGATTAAATTCGACGAGGAAAAAGCCAAACATCTTTACCATTTTGCTTACGAATGTATCGACCAGGAATATCCCAACAAACTCAACCAGGTTATTGGTGACGACAGCTACCTTGCTCCTCCCCGTGAACTACATCCGGCATTTTATGGTTGTTTCGACTGGCATTCGTCGGTACATGGGCATTGGACCCTGATTACCCTATTAACGCAGTTCCCCGATTTCGAATACCGCCAGGCAATTGTTGCCAAGCTAAAAAAGAATATTACAAAAGAAAACATAAGCAAAGAAATTGCCTATTTTGATGATGAGCACAACAAAAACTACGAGCGTACCTATGGCTGGGCATGGTTGCTCAAGTTAGATGAAGCTCTGCGCGAATGGGATGCTCCTGAAGCAAAAGAATTACAGGAATATTTAAATCCTTTAAGCATACTGATTGCGAATAAATTCAGCGATTTTTTAGACAAACTTATTTACCCAATCCGAATTGGCGAACACAGCAATATTGCCTTTGGAATGTCATACGCATACGATTGGGCAAAAAAATATGATATGGAATTGGCTGAAAAAATAGAGACCAAAGCCCGCGAATATTACACCAATGATTGCAATTGCCCCCTAACCTGGGAGCCGGGTGGTTTCGATTTCCTTTCACCTTGTTTGCAGGAAGCATCTATAATGCTTAAAGTTTTGTCGGAAAAAGAATTTAGAAAATGGCTAAAAACCTTTCTGCCGAAGTTTGAAAAAAGTCCGGAGAAGTTTATGAAAGTGGGTGTGGTTACTGACCCAAGCGATGGTAAACTGGCTCACCTCGACGGATTAAACTTTAGTCGTGCCTGGTGCCTTTACGAAATGGGACACGTTCTAAATAACCAAAAAATGCTGAATCTGGGTGACGAACATTTCAATTACAGCTATGAGAAAATGGATTCGGGGGAATATGCCGGTGCGCACTGGCTGGCTTCGTTTGCCGTATATGCATTGATTATAAACCAACATTTAGAAGAAAATAAGAAATAAAATCCAAAAATGGCAATCCACAAAACTCTGGTAACGATCTCATTCTTTTGTTGTGCATTTTTATTGAGTGCCCAAAATCATCAGGAACGATTCGAAAGCATTGATGTACAACATTACAAATTTGAAATTCATCTAAGCGATTCATCGGATAACATTGAAGGAAGGACAATCGTTTCGGTTAAAATCCTGGAACCTGCCGAGAATTTAATACTGGATCTGATTGACACAAATTCTGACAATAAGGGAATGATTGTTCATTCGGTTATACAGAATGGCAAAGAGTATTCCTTTCAACATAAAAACCAACAAATTATTATTAGTCTGGAAAGAAAAACAAGGCCTGGCGAAATACTGGATTTCTATATCAGTTACTCAGGTGTACCTGCTGATGGATTGGTGATTTCCAAAAACTCACATGGTCAACGTACCTTTTTCGGAGATAACTGGCCTGATCGAGCCAGGCATTGGTTACCCACAGTAGATCATCCATCGGATAAAGCAACATTAGAATTTAAAGTTTACGCACCAAGACATTATGAGGTGATTTCAAATGGATATTTGGTTGAGAGAAAAGAATTACCCGGCAACATGAAGTTTACACATTGGAAAGAAGATATACCATTATCTACTAAATTAATGGTAATTGGAGTGGCCGATTTTGTTGTTGGGAATAAAACAATCTACTCGGAAATTCCGGTTAGTTCGTGGGTGTTTGAGAAGGATACGGCGCAAGGTTTAAAAAACTATAAATATGGAACAGAAGCACTTGATTTTTTTTCTGAATTAATTGGCCCCTACTCCTTCGAAAAACTTGCCCATGTGCAATCGAAAACACGATATGGCGGTATGGAGAATGCCAGCTGTATTTTTTACCACGAAAGAACCGCCACCAGTGATCAAAGTCAGGAGCGATTGTTTGCACACGAAGTAGCCCACCAGTGGTTTGGCAATTCGGTAACCGAGCAAAACTGGCATCATGTTTGGCTTAGCGAAGGTTTTGCAACCTATTTAACCCATGTTTATAGACAACACTTGTATGGAGAAAAAATCTTTCGTGAAGATTTAAAAAATGACCGCAATCGTGTGATTGGTTATGCAAAAAGAAAGTCGGCTCCCATTATCGATACAAGCGTAACAGAATACACCAATTTGTTAAATACCAACTCCTACCAAAAAGCTGCCTGGGTTTTGCACATGCTTCGCGAAGACTTACACGATGAACTATTTTTTAAGGGATTAAGGAAATATTATGCCGATTTTCAAAACGCTACGGCATTGACAAATGATTTCAGGAATGTTATGGAAAGCGTTTCCGGAAAAGACCTGAACGAGTTTTTTGAGCAATGGTTCTGGCAAGCCGGGCATCCGGTAGTAAATGTTGACTGGAAACAAAAAGAAAATCAACTCAGTATTCATATCAAACAAACTCAAAAAAATATATTTTCTTTTCCCCTAGATGTTCTGATTCAATTTGAGAATGGTTCTTCAAAACGGGAAACCATTGACGTAAAAAAATCAGAGTGTTCTATTGCTTTTAATTTAGAGCATAAAGTCAAAGATATTGTTTTGGATCCCGGGGTGAAACTTTTGTTTGAAGTCAATTAAGTAGTTGTATTTCAGTGTATTATGTCGTCGCATTTGCGCTGGGGATTGAAAAGCTAAAAACAGACAGGGGCATATAAATAAAAAAGCCCCGATGTAAAAACACCAGGGCTTATTATGTATTTCACCTAAAAATAATACGTTCTTCTTACTTTACTTTTGAAACGATTGCTTTGAATGCTTCAGGTTGGTTCATCGCTAAATCAGCTAAAACTTTCCTGTTGATTTCAATCTCGTTCTTTTTCAACAATCCCATGAATTGTGAATACGACATTCCTTCCAATCGAGTGGCAGCGTTAATACGCTGAATCCACAATCCACGGAATGTTCTTTTCTTTGCTTTTCTGTCCCGGTAAGCATAAGTCTGACCTTTTTCATAGGCGTTCTTTGCTACTGTCCAGACATTTTTACGCGCACCGTAATAACCTTTAGTTTTCTTAAGCAGTTTTTTTCTGCGGGCACGTGATGCTACATGATTTACACTTCTTGGCATACTTTTTACTTTTTTGATAATTGGCGTTCCATTTTTCAACAGACACTTTAAGGCTCAATTACCTGGTTTTTAACTCTTTTTACCTTCTCTTTTAAAAGGATTAATGAATTGTCCGTCGGATAACGGATTACTTCATGCACAACAAAAGTTTAACGTTGCTTTCATTTGTCTTATCGATGGTTGTCCAATAAGTCAGATTACGCTTACGTTTTGTACTTTTTTTAGTCAAAATATGACTTTTGTAGGCGTGCTTCCTTTTAATTTTACCGGATCCGGTTAATCTAAAACGTTTTTTAGCACCGGAATTCGTTTTCATTTTTGGCATAATTCCTACTTTAATTAAAATTTATCAAAGAACTATATTACTTCTTTTTAGGTGTAATAAACATCGTCATTCGCTTGCCTTCCAATTTAGGCAATTGCTCTACTGTACCAAATTCTTCCAAGGCTGTTGCCAGTTTTAACAGTAGTATTTCTCCTTGCTCCTTAAACAAAATCGAACGTCCTTTAAAAAACACAAAAGCTTTAACTTTTGCACCATCTTGCAAGAACTTTTCAGCATGTTTTAATTTAAAATTGAAATCATGCTCGTCGGTTTGCGGACCAAAACGTATTTCTTTAACCACAACTTTTGTGGTTTTTGCTTTCATTTCTTTTTGTTTCTTTTTCTGCTGATAAAGAAACTTTGAGTAATCGATAATTTTACAAACAGGCGGATCGGCCTTTGGCGAAATTTCCACCAAATCCAATTCCAACTCGTCTGCTAACTTTAGTGCATCGCGCAATTGGTAAATACCTTGTTCTTCAACATTCTCACCAACTAGACGTACCTGCGGCACCCTGATCTTATGGTTAATCCGGTGTTGTGGTTCCTGCTCTCTTCGTGGCTGAAACTTTCTTCTCGGACCTCTTCTTTTAATAGCTATTTTAAGTTCCTCCTTAAGTTAGTTGTATAATCCTGATAATTGATCTCTTACTTCTTTATTTATAAAGTCTGCAAATTCATTCATCGTCATCGAGCCTTTATCTCCTTCGCCCTGGCGGCGCACTGAAACGCTACCGGCTTCTGCTTCCTTCTCTCCAACAATCAACAAATAAGGCACTCTTTTCAACTCGTTGTCACGTATCTTCCTACCAATCTTTTCGTTACGATCATCAACAACGGTGCGAATATCGGAAATATTTAGAAAATCTGAAACTTTTTTAGCATAATCGTTATACTTTTCACTGATTGGTAAAACAACGGCTTGCTCCGGTGTCAGCCAGAGAGGAAATTTTCCGGCCGTATGCTCTATCAATACAGCCACAAAACGTTCCATCGATCCGAAAGGTGCACGGTGAATCATTATTGGTCGGTGGCGATTATCGTCGGCACCAATATATTCCAATTCAAAACGTTCAGGCAAGTTGTAATCTACCTGAATGGTTCCCAGCTGCCAGCTGCGTCCCAATGCGTCTTTAATCATAAAGTCGAGTTTTGGCCCATAAAATGCGGCTTCGCCTATTTCTGTCACTGTATTTAAACCTTTTTCTTCACACGCCTCAATAATGGCCTGTTCTGCTTTGTCCCAGTTTTCCGGAGATCCAATGTATTTCTCCGGTTTTTCAGGATCGCGTAAAGAGATTTGTGCCGTATAATTTTCAAAGTTTAAGGCTTTGAATATGATGAAAATAATGTCGATTACTTTTTTGAACTCGTCTTTCAGCTGGTCGGGGCGGCAAAAAATATGTGCATCATCCTGTGTAAAACTACGAACGCGGGTTAAACCGTGTAATTCGCCACTTTGCTCGTAACGGTATACCGTTCCGAACTCGGCCATACGAACCGGAAGGTCTTTGTAAGACCGGGGCCACATTTTGTAAATCTCACAGTGGTGCGGACAGTTCATCGGCTTTAGCAAGTACTCTTCCCCTTCAGCGGGTGTATTTATGGGTTGAAAAGAATCTTGTCCGTATTTCTGGTAGTGACCTGAAGTTTTATACAACTTTACATCCCCAATATGAGGCGTCATTACCTGCTCGTAGCCATATTTTTTCTGAACTTTTTTCAGGAAGTTTTCCAACTGCTCACGCAGTTGTGCTCCTTTGGGTAACCATAAGGGAAGTCCCTGCCCCACCGACTCAGAAAAACCGAAGAGTTGCATCTCCTTTCCTATTTTACGGTGATCGCGTTTTTTTGCTTCCTCGATCATTACCAGGTACTCTTCCAACATTTTTGCTTTTGGGAAAGTAACACCATAAACACGGGTAAGCATTTTGTTTTTTTCATCACCTCGCCAGTATGCCCCGGCAATTGCTGTTAATTTAATCGCTTTAATGTAACTGGTATTTGGCAAGTGTGGCCCACGGCATAAGTCGATAAAATTACCCTGCTTATACAAAGTAATTGTTCCATCTTCCAATTCACCGATCAACTCTTGTTTTAGTTCATTGTTTTTCCCGGTGAAGAGGGCAAGCGCATCTTCTTTCGAAATCTCGGAACGTTCAATATCATTTTTCTGACGAGCAAGTTCAAGCATTTTTTGCTCGACTTTTTGCAAATCTTTTTCCGATAATACTTTACCTTCGGGTAGATCTATATCGTAATAAAAACCGGTATCAACAGTTGGACCAATTCCAAATTTAGTTCCCGGGTAGAAAACTTCAATGGCCTCGGCCATGAGGTGGGCCGACGAATGCCAGAATGTTTCTTTTCCTTCCCTGTCGCTCCAAGTGTGCAATTTAATGGCCGCATCGCTTTCAATTTTTCGCGATAAATCCCAAACTTCTCCATCTACCGAAATCGACAGAACATCCTTTGCCAGGCGGTTAGAGATCGATTTTGCAATCTCGTACCCGTTCACTGCTTCAGCAAATTCCCGCACGCTACCATCAGGAAGAGTAATTTTTATCATTTTCAACAATATTTAAATTCTTCAATAATTTGTATTGAAATCCTTCTTCAAACTAAAAGCTTGGAAGACGGAAGTCGAAAGGCCAAAGTTTTTCATTCTTCGAGCTTCCGACTTGCATCTCCTGACTTTCGCGGCGCAAAGATAAACAATCCTTTAATATATCCGCATTTCAAGACATCTCAACACCGTGATTTTAAAGAATATTTCAACAATTTAATGTTCATTACATTTCGCGCAGAATGAATACCTGAAATCATTTGTATCTGTTCAGGTCTCCTGAAAATATTAAAATACGAAAAGACATGTTCAACAGTTTAATCAAAATTCAACAGAAAGTAACGAATTGTTAAATTATTAAGTAGAATAGTTTTAAATTCTTGTTAGTTCTTATGAAATATCGATGAATTATCACAGTTTTGAAAGGAATTTTATTTTATTTGTTCAAGACAGCAAAATGATTTTAAGCGATTAATTTTCAAAACAAATGATATTAAAAGAGCCTAAAAATTGTCGATCCCTGGAGGAAGTAAGAAATGAGATTGACAAAATTGATGAACACATCATCACACTTTTTTCAGAAAGACATAGATATGTTGAAGAAATCGTTCGGTTTAAAGATGACAAGGAGGCGGTAATTGCCCAGGAAAGGAAAGAGAAGGTCATTCTGCAACGAAAAATGTGGGCTGCTGAGAAAGGCTTAAATGAGGACACTTTTGAGAGAATATATACCTTATTGGTGGAAAGTAATATAAAACACGAATTAGAACTATTAAAATCAAAAAGCATATAAAGATGTACAAAGCAGATATTAAGGTTATGGATTGCACGGTCCGCGATGGTGGATTAATGAACAAATGGCAATTTTCAGACGATTTTGTCAGGGCAGTTTACCAAGGATGCGTTGCTGCCGGCGTTGATTACATGGAGATTGGCTACAAAAGCAGCGAATCGGCATTCGACCGTAAGGAAGTCGGCCCATGGAAATTTTGTGATGATAAAGACCTCCGTCGTGTGGTTGGCGATAACAATACAAACCTGAAACTCTCGGCAATGGCTGACATTGGCCGTATTGATCCGGATGATATACCGCCGGCAAGTGAAAGTTTAATCGACATGATGCGTGTAGCCTGTTACTGTCACCAGGTTGATAAAGCGATCTGGCTGGCAGAACACTGTATGGACAAAGGTTATGAGGTGACCATAAATCTAATGGCTGTTTCAACGGTTAGCGAGCCCGAACTTGACCAGGCCCTTGCCGATCTGGCCCAATGCCGTGTGCCCATTATATATGTTGTAGATAGTTTTGGGAGTTTGTACTGCGAAAGTATTGAACACCTTGTAAAGAAATACAGTGCTGCTCTTCCGGGCAAAGAACTTGGAATTCATGCACACAATAACATGCAGTTGGCCATGTCGAATACGGTTACCTCGTTAATGAATGGTGTAACCATGTTGGATGCAACACTTTTGGGAATGGGACGTGGAGCAGGCAATTGCCCCATTGAAATTCTGATTGCTTTCCTGAAAAATCCGAAATACCGGCTATTGCCTTTATTGGATGTCATTCAAAATTATGTGAAACCCTGGCAGGAAAAAATTGACTGGGGGTATCATATCCCCTACCTGATTACCGGATCGATGAACGAACATCCGCGCAGTGCAATGAAATGGATGGACTCAGCACAAAAAGACGATTTTGTGACCTTCATGAAAGAGATGCACGACTACGAACTTTTGGAATAACATCGGATCCCGCAGATTCCATTTAGGGTCTCGCGGATTCCAGACCCATTTTGCAATACCGGCAAAAAACATTTCCCCCTTTCGCAACATTTTTTACTTTTGCTTTTTCATGAAGATATTTAAATGCATGGTAAAATGTAACGAGCATGCTCAGCCAGCTGGCAGGACACTGTCGTTGATGACTATTATGCGAGTTACATCCGCCAGCTGGCGGACCTTTAACATTAAACAAGTACAGACGATGAAAAAACTCATTGCACTCTTTTTTGCCGCAACACTGGTATGTAACCTGCAGGCACAATCAGAAAAAAAGATTACCCTCGATGATCTTTTTGTAAAAGGTACTTTTGATCAGCAATCGGTTGAGGGACTTCGCTCGATGAATGATGGCATTCACTACACCACCATGGAGGACCATACGAAAATTGTAAAATACAGTTACCAAAGCGGCGAAGAGGTGGAAGTGCTTTTTGATGTAACAAAGCTTGAGGATGCTACAATATCTTCGTTTAGTGACTACCAGTTTAGTGATGACGAAAGCAAAATTATGCTGACAACCGACATTAGGTCTGTTTACCGGCATTCGTTTACTGCCGAATATTATATCTGGAACCGGGTTACCCGGGAATTTTCGAAATTATCGGATAAGGGTGCCCAGCAAGTTGCTACATTTTCGCCCGATGGAACGCGGGTCGCCTATGTTCGTCAGAATAATATTTTTGTTAAAAGCCTGAAATTTGGCAGCACACACCAGGTAACCACTGATGGAAAATTCAACGAAATAATCAATGGAATTCCCGACTGGGTATACGAGGAAGAGTTTGGATACAACAAAGCCTTCTGGTGGTCGCCCGACAGCAAGTTTATAGGCTTTGTCCGCTTCGACGAAAGAGAAGTGCCTGAGTTTACCATGCCCATGTATGCCGGGGCTGCTCCAACTTATGACGCGAATAAATTATACACAGGGAAATATACCTTCAGGTATCCCAAAGCCGGCGAAACCAATTCCACTGTATCTGTGCACAGTTACGAAATAAAATCGAAAACAACCATTATGGTTGACATTGGCCAGGATACCAATATCTACATTCCCCGGTTGAAATGGACACCCGACGCCAACGAACTTGTGGTAATGCGTTTAAACCGTCATCAAAACAGGTTGGATGTGTTGTATGTAAATCCTTACACTGGTGATTCACGACCCATTCTTACGGAGAAGAACGACCGTTATGTGGACGAAAGTTTTCCGGATGCCTTTACGTATTTGGAAGATGGAAGTTTTGTTATTAAAAGTGAACGAGATGGGTGGTCACACCTTTATCTGTACGACCATTTAGGCTTTGAAGTAGCCCAGTTAACCAAAGGAGAATTTGATGTCAGTGATTTTTATGGATATGATCTGGTGAATAAGGTTTATTATTATCAGGCTTCGGCAGAATCTCCTTTACGTCGTGAAGTATATCAATTGGGATTTGACAAAAAGAAGAACCCGGTTACCACTAAACTTTCAACGCTGGAAGGAACAAATAGCGCTGTTTTTAGCAAGAATTTCAAATACTTTATAAATGATTACAGCAGCGCAAAAGTACCCACTTACGTAACGCTTCATTCAAACGGAAAAACGGTTGAACAAATTCGATTTTTGCAAGACAATACGGTTTTAAAAAACACCATCCGATCGATGAAGATTCCTCAAAAGGAATTCTTTTCTTTTGAAACCTCTGAAGGAATTGCACTTAACGGCTGGATGCTTAAGCCCAATGGTTTTGATGCTTCAAAGAAATATCCTGTATTGATGACACAATACAGCGGACCAAATTCGCAAGAAGTAAGCGATTCGTGGGGAGATGGAATTGGCTGGAACGAATACCTGGCACAGGAAGGATTCCTGGTGGTTTGTGTCGATCCAAGAGGTACAGCAGCCCGTGGTGAAGATTTCAGAAAAGTTACCTATCAGCAATTGGGTAAATACGAATCGGACGACCAGGTGGAAGCTGCAAAATATTTGCAGACTTTGCCTTTTGTTGATGCCGGCAACATCGCCATTTTTGGCTGGAGTTACGGCGGTTTTATGACCCTGCTTTCAATGGAAAAAGGTGGTGACCTGTTTAAAGCCGGAATTTCGGTGGCACCGGTTACCAGCTGGCGCTTTTACGACAGTGTTTATACGGAGCGTTATATGCGGACTCCACAGGAAAATCCTGAAGGTTACGATGAGAACTCTCCCCTGTCGCATGCCGGAGATATTAAAGGAAGATTGTTGATTGTACATGGTTCGGCTGATGACAATGTACATGCTCAGAACACTTATGAAATGACCGAAAAACTGGTACAGGCAGGCGTGCAATTCGACATGGCCATATACACCAACAGAAATCACAAAATTAAAGGTGGGAATACAAGTATGCACCTGTATACAAAAATGACTGACTTTTTAAAGGCACATCTGATGGAGAAATAATGCAATTGGAAGATTGGAGTATAAGAGTATTAGGATGGAGGAATGACTGGAAAAGACCGGGGAAATTGATTAATTATTAATGCCTATTGATTAGTTGGAGCGTAAAGCTGTCCCGAAAGCCCCGAAGGGACTCCTTTGGAGGATACCTGTGGTGGATATCTTCGGGAAAGGAAGAACGGTTTAAGTTGGATAAGTAGAACTGATAAGCAAAAATGATGAATTGAACGATAAAGGTGGTTTTAATGAAATTGGATTCAGGAATAGTGTTATTTATTATTTTACTTCTTTCATTTACGTCAGAAGAAGAAAAAATAGTGCGAATGAACGAAACTTCAATTAAAGCAGTCGCGCTAAGAACAGATACTTTATTGTTCGAGCTAAGCGATACCATCCCAAATAAATCAATAATCATTTATTCCGACCAGAATGGATATCCACTGAAATATTCACGAAATATTGTTACGGCTGTGTGTATGGATGGAGAATGCAGGAGGGTTTCAATTAATTTGTATTGGAATGTATGTGGCCGCTATTTAGGATTTGACTTTCCCAAGGGAGAATTTCTTGAAAAAAACAAAAATGACCTGTTTAATGCCACAGAATA
>JBFEWU010000099.1:0-13397 GCA_041546215.1 Draconibacterium sp.
GACCGACAAATACGGGGGGAAATGGGTTTATGGCATTTTATTATTGATTTGTTCTATTCCCTTGTTTTTACTTTCCACTGCAGATACATTTTTCTTTTTTGCCTTATATAGTTTTGGATTTGGATTAACAGGTGTAAGCTTTGCCATTGGCATTGCCTATACTTCGGTTTGGTATCCCAAGCACCGGCAGGGAACAGCACTGGGTATTTTTGGTGCGGGTAATGCCGGCGCCGCAATTACCACATTTTTTGCACCTACAATTCTGAACTGGCTAACCAATGATGGAGCAAATATTGAGGGCTGGAGAAAATTGCCACTGATTTATGGCGGAGCTTTAATTGTAATGGGCATTGTGTTTTTACTTTTCACCGAGAATAAAAAGCCGGCATCATCCAATAAAAATATGAAGCAGATTTTGAGCCCGCTTAAAAATGTCAGGGTATGGCGTTTTGGCTTATATTACTTTTTGGTGTTTGGCTGCTTTGTAGCTTTCTCGCAATGGTTAGTACCCTATTTTGTAAATGTATATTACCTGCCCCTGGTAACTGCCGGTATATTTGCGGCCTTGTTTAGTTTGCCATCAGGTGTAATTCGTGCGGTTGGCGGCTGGATGTCTGACCTCTACGGTGCCCGTAAGGTAATGTACTGGGTGCTTGGATCTTCAGTGGTAATCAGTGCCTTGCTTTTTATCCCTAAAATGGAAATTGTTTCACCCGGACAAGGGATCATGGCGAAACAGGGTGGCGAGGTAACCTTTGTTTCCGAGAGCCTGGTAAAGGTTGGTGAGAAAGAATATCCGGTAAAAGTTAAGAGTAATGAATCGGAAGATCTGGATGCTAAACTTTTGGTACTGCCTTCGAAGGAAGCCTGGCAAGAACCGGTTGTAAAAGTGGGCGATCAAGTAGTTCGGAAACAATTGCTTGTGAAAGGAGTTACTAAAATTTACTTCCAGGCCAACGTATGGATTTTTGCGATCCTGGTGATCCTCATTGGTAGTATCTGGGGAATTGGTAAGGCTGCGGTGTATAAACACATACCCGATTATTTTCCTGAAGAAGTTGGAGTTGTAGGCGGAATGGTCGGAGTTCTCGGCGGTCTGGGTGGTTTCTTCTGTCCGATAATTTTTGGATACCTGTTAAAGGGAACCGGATTATGGACATCGTGTTGGTTGTTTATGTTGTTCCTTTCAGCTATATGCTTGATTTGGATGCATCGTACAATCACAAAAATGAACAGGCAGAGTTCTCCTGAAATTTCTTTAGACATTGAAACGAAACATAACTAAATAGTGTCTTCCCGGTGTTGAACTGTGCAATAATCTGTCTGCTGACCGACACAAAAGGCGATGATTATTAAGCGCGGAGGCGCAAAGAAAAATCTCAGCGCCTTAGCGCCTTAGCCGTGGAAAATGAAGCAGATTCGATTGCTGTAAAGACTTGAAAAAAACAACATAACATAAAATAGAATCTAATGAAAATTAATATTGAGAATTGGAATGTCGAAGATTTGACCTTTTGGAAGGAAACAGGTAATAAAATAGCCACAAGAAATCTTTGGATTTCCATACCTGCGCTTTTACTTGCATTCTCTGTTTGGCTAATGTGGAGTATAATTATTGTGGGCATGGAGAAACTGGGTTTCACCTTTGGTATGTTAAGTCAGGAGTTTGAGGCCATAATCCGTAATGCTTCCATTTCGCGGGCCGATTATCCGTCGGAGTTAACGGAACAACTAAAAACCATTAACAGTTTGTACTACACCCTGCCTGCAATTGCGGGTTTGGCAGGGGCAACTTTGCGAATTCCCAACTCATTTTTAATTGCGATTGGTGGTGGGCGAAACGTAATTTTTACGACCACCGCCTTGTTATTAATTCCGGCTATTGGTGTAGGTATTGCATTGCAGGATCCAAATACCCCATTTATGACCTTTGCCATTTTAGCGGCACTTTCAGGTTTTGGGGGTGGTAATTTTGCTTCTTCCATGTCAAACATTTCCTATTTCTTTCCCAAAAAAGTTCAGGGTACATCCCTGGGTTTAAATGCAGGACTCGGAAATTTAGGAGTTAGTGTAATGCAGTTCCTGCTTCCGGTAACCATGGGATTAGCCGTGTTTGGTTCATTTGGAGGCGATGGTTTGCCTCTGCTGGAAGACTTTAAAGGAAAGGTTGCCGGCACCGACTATTTTCTGCAAAATGCCGGATGGACCTGGGTTCCGCTTTTGGCAATGGCAGTAATTGCAGCCTTTTTCGGGATGAACAATTTAAGATCGGCAACACCGAATATTGGTAAAGCAATTGTTGGGATAGGGAAAACTTTATTTCTCGTTTCTTTGGGACTAATTGCCGCAGCCGTTGGGGTTTACCTGCTGGTAGTTCTCAAAATGAACATGTGGATTGTACTTCCGGTTGTGGTTATTTTAACCGTTGTACTGATGAAGTATCTTTCTCCGGGGGAGATAAAGGCAAATCTAAAACACCAGTTCTCGATTTTCAACAATAAGCACAACTGGATAATGACCATTATTTACACCATGACCTTTGGTTCGTTTATCGGCTTTAGTGCAGCTTTTCCAAAATTAATTTCCGACGTTTTTGGCTCTCTGCCCGATGGTGCCGTTAATCCCAACGCGCCAAGTCCTTATACATGGGCATTTCTGGGTCCAATGGTTGGCGCATTGATCCGCCCCGTTGGAGGCTGGCTCTCGGATAAGGTAAATAGTGGCTCGAAAGTAACACAGTGGGCGACCATAGCGCAAATTACCGCAACTCTGGGGGTAGCATTTTTTGTGATTAAGGCACGCGAAGCTGCAACACCTGAAATGTATTGGTGGCCATTTTTCATTCTTTTTATGATTCTTTTTATCACCACCGGAATCGGCAACGGCTCAACATTCAGGAGTATACCCTATATATTCAGTAAAGAGCTGGCCGGTCCTGTATTGGGTTGGACCTCAGCGATTGCAGCCTATGGTGCTTTTATTATTCCAAAGGTTTTTGGTCAGCAAATTAAAATCGGGCATCCCGAATATGCCTTATATGGTTTTGCAATTTATTACGTGATCTGCCTGGTTTTAAACTGGTGGTATTATGAACGAAAAAATTCAGGAATCGACTGTTAAACACAGCGACAATTGAGAAACGTTAAGATCGGCTTAGACAATGACAGACTCAGCATTCGAAATATTTGTAAAAGAACAGGATTTTATAGGTCGCGATTTTTTTGATGAATCCTTTAAATTCTGGTTCAACGATAACGAGCACATCAGGACTCCATTTCCTGAAAGTATTCAGGAGAAATTAAAGGTGAAAACATTCCGGGTATTTATGGAATGGGTTTATGAACTTAATGATGAGGAAAAAAATAAGCTCGGAAATGAGGAAATTGTGGAAACCTTTGAGATGATACTGTTCAACCAGGCCATGGAAATGGTAAATGACGAAGACCAGAAAATTAGTATCTGTTATCCGTTTTTACCCCGCCTGGGAGATGTTGTCAACGATGCAAAAAATGGAGAAAGCACTGTTATTTCACGAAAAGTTGAAGTAAGGAAAGACGAAAAGAAATACATGAAAGTAAAGTTAAAAGCAGATGATGTGCTGCACCAGTGGGAAACAGAATTTGAGTTGCCCGCGTAAGTGGATAGAGATTTCTGCATCGTCGTTTAAGGAGGTTTTGCTTAGAAAAATCGAAAACAAAATATCAAGGCTAACACTATGAAGCTAAGAACAAACATAAGAGGGAAAAAAACGGCAACGGCACTTTTGGTATTGGTGCTGATGTTCATGATATCGTATGCAAAAGGGCAGGATGGAGAACAATTATTTCAGCAATGTAAGGCCTGTCATACCATTGGAAAAGGCAAGTTACTGGGGCCCGACTTACTGGACGTAACCCGTCGAAGGGATGCCGGGTGGTTGAAGGAGTTTATAAAATCATCTCAGACCATGGTAAAAGCGGGAGACCCGGACGCGGTTGCTCTCTTTGAACAATACAACAAATTACCAATGATGGATTATAATCTTTCCGATCCGGAACTTGAAGCCATTATTAAATACATTGACAGTTTTAGCACGACGGATTCAGAAGAGGGAGATGTTACAGAAGCCGTCTCCGATTCAGCGCTTGAAGCACAGGCCGCAGAATATCTTGCTTCTATTGATACCGAAGAAAACAGGAAACAGGGGCAGGAGTTGTTCGAGGGCAAGAGAAAGTTGAAAAACGGGGGAGCTTCCTGTGTTTCCTGTCATCATGTAAATACGAATGATGGGATACAAGGTGGTTTGCTGGCTGCCGATTTAAGCAAAAGTTTTTCCCGGAACGGAGGGTTAAACGGGTTGAAGGGAATCATCGAATTCCCCCCTTTCCCTGCCATGAAAAATGCCTACCAAAATGCTGCGATTACTGAAGACGAAAGCATGAAAATACAAGTGTTTTTAATGCATGCCGACAAGTGGGACGGGCATGGAGAGGCCGCCGTTTCCGATTTATTAAAGCAAGGAATTAAAGGCATGTTGGTTTTACTTGTGGTAATTGCATTGCTTTGGTTTAAACGAAAAAAGTACAGTGTTAATTATCAAATTATAAAACGGCAAAGAAGATTTAGTTAAATCATGTAATGAAGGAGATTTCGAGCGTTGATGACCGGACAAGGGCTTTTGGTTTTTGCCCGGTACTTCCTGCATTTGATCTCAAGGCGAATACGTAAAATCGAATAATATTATCATATGAGTTGGATTAAAGATTTAATTTCTCCCAAAACAAGACAGTGGGAAGATTTCTATCGGAACAGGTGGCAATTTGACAAAGTTGTCAGAAGTACTCATGGAGCAAACTGTACAGGTGGTTGCAGTTGGATGATTCACATAAAAAACGGGGTGGTGGTCTGGGAAACCCAGGCACTCGATTATCCCATCATCGATAAAAACCTGCCGCCGTACGAACCCCGTGGTTGCCAGCGCGGAATCTCAGCATCGTGGTATTTATACAGCCCGATCAGGGTTAAATATCCATTGGTGCGTGGAGCCTTACTGGACTTATTTCGCGACGAAAAAAATAAACATGGCGATGCCATGACCGCGTGGGAGAACATTCAAACCGATCCTGAAAAAAGAAAACGGTATATGAATGCCCGTGGTAAAGGTGGCTTTAGGCGGGTTACCTGGGATGAGGCCCTGGAGATGGTTTCCATTGCCAATATTTCAACCGTAAGGAAATATGGCCCCGACCGCCTGGTGGGTTTCTCGCCCATTCCGGCCATGTCGATGATTTCCTATGCCGGAGGTTCGCGATTTTTGCAATTAATGGGTGGAATAAATCTCAGTTTTTACGACTGGTATTGCGATTTACCACCCTCTTTCCCCGAAACCTGGGGCGAACAAACCGATGTGGCCGAGAGTGCCGACTGGTACAATTCGAAATTTATTGCAGCCGTTGGCTCTAACGTGGCACAAACCCGTACCCCCGATGTACACTACTTCTCTGAAGCCCGTCACAATGGAACAAAAACGGTGGTTTTCTCTCCCGATTTAAATGCTTCGGGGAAATACGCCGACGAGTGGATCCCAATTCACAGCGGACAGGATGGTGCGTTCTGGATGGCAGTAACACACCTGATCTTAAAAGAATATCATCACGAAAAGAAAATCCCGTATTTTCTGGATTACGTAACACGTTATACCGATAGTCCCTTTCTTGTTCGAATTGAAAAGGAAGATGGGATCAACAAAGCCGGGAAATTGCTGCGTGCGAATAAAATAAAAAAATACAAAGATGCAGTAAACGGCGATTGGAAGTTTCTGAACATTGATAAAAACAGCGGTGATTTTGTTTGTCCGGGAGGAAGTTCAGGACATCGCTGGGACGATCGCGATGGAAACTGGAACATGAAATATACGGATGCCGAAATGGGGGGTGCATACGATCCGCTTCTAACTTTACTTGAAAACAACGATGATGTTTTGCAGGTTGAGTTTACCGATTTTGGCAGGGACAAAAAACGATTACGTGGTGTACCGGTAAAAAATATTAAAACCCTTGATGGTACAGTGGCGGTAACCACCGTTTACGATTTAATCATGGCACAGTACGGTGTTAACCGCGGACTGGGCGGAGACTATCCAAATTCTTATGAGGAAAATGAACAGGCTTACACACCAGCCTGGCAGGAAATATTTACAGGTATTGGCGCCAAAAACGTGATTAAATTCACCCACGAGTGGGCAATAACCGCTGAACGTACCAATGGAAAATGTATGGTTATTATTGGTGCCGGGGTAAACCACTGGTACCATTGCAACCTGATTTACAAAGCCGCGACAATGGCCTTAATGCTTACCGGTTGTATCGGTAAAAATGGTGGGGGTTTAAACCATTATGTGGGCCAGGAAAAAGCGGCAGTGGTTGATTCCTGGGGTCATATTATGGCCGGAAAGGACTGGCAAGGCCCTGTGCGTCTGCAGCAAGGTCCCATATGGCATTATATGAACTCCGACCAATGGCGTTACGATGGCCACCATAAAGATTACAACACGGTTCCAAAAAATGAATTGAGTGGTTTGCATACCGCTGATATGATTGTAAAATCGGTACGAAACGGTTGGATGCCCTTTTATCCTCAATACAATAAATCCAATTTTGATATCGTAAAGGAGGCGGAAAACGCAGGAGCAAAATCCGACGATGAAATCCGGACGTACTTGTTGAACCAATTAAAAGAAGAAGAAATTGTACATGCCGTAGCAGCTCCCGATGAGGAAATCAACTTCCCCAGGGTTTGGTACATCTGGCGTGGAAATGCCTTGATGTCAAGTGCAAAAGGAGACGAATTCTTTAAAAAACACTACCTGGGAACCCATCATAACTCAGTTGCCAACGAACTGGCAAAAGGACTGGTCCATGACGTGGAGTGGAAAGAAGAAGCTCCAAGAGGCAAAATGGATCTGATTATCGACCTCAATTTCAGAATGGATACTTCGGCACTTTATTCCGATATTGTTTTGCCGGCTGCCTCATGGTACGAAAAATCGGACATCAACTCTACCGATATGCATTCCTTTATCCATCCGCTAACGGCTGCCGTGCCCCCGGTTTGGGAAGCAAAAAGCGACTGGGCAATTTTCAGGGAGATCGCAAAGACTACTTCCGAAGTGGCAAAAACTCATTTCCCGCATAAAGCGAAAGACATTGTTAATCTTCCTTTGATGCACGATTCAAAATCGGAAATAGCACAGGCTGATGTGAAAGACTGGAGCAAGGGAGAATGTGAGATGATCCCGGGAAAAACCATGCATAACATTGCCTTTGTTGAGCGTGAATACACCGAGATAT
The DNA here is from genome assembly GCA_041546215.1 of Draconibacterium sp. Taxonomy (GTDB): domain Bacteria; phylum Bacteroidota; class Bacteroidia; order Bacteroidales; family Prolixibacteraceae; genus Draconibacterium. The sequence continues at coordinate 7,329 of JBFEWU010000099.1, forward strand.
ATAATAAATTTATCACCCTTGGCAGAAATGCAAAAAATGGAATGGGTGCACATGGCAACACTTTTGAATGTGCCGATTTTTATGACCAGTTACTGGAAGATAAAAACCACCTGCAAGAAGTAAAAGGAGAGGTATATCCATCCCTGAGGGATGATGAAGAGGCCATTAACGCCATTTTGCATTTCTCGTCGGTTACAAACGGAGAGCTGGCACACAGAGCCTATGCAAATGCCGAAAAACGGACGGGCATGCCGCTCTGCGATATCTCGGCCGATTTCAAAAACGTAAAGCTTAACTTTGCTGATTTACAGGCAAAACCACAGCGCTACATCAGCTCGCCGGTTTGGTCGGGTATTATGGCCAATGAACGGGCTTATGCCGGATTTACCTATAATGTAGAACGTCTGGTTCCCTGGAGGACACTTACGGGAAGACAGCATTTTTACCTCGACCATGAAATGTATATTAAATTTGGCGAGAACATGCCCACCTTCAAACCATCGCCAAAACCAAGTGTGCTGGGAGATTTGAAAAATTCAGTTGCCACCGGTAAAGCAAAAGTGCTAAACGTATTAACACCGCACGGCAAGTGGCAGATGCACACTACCTACAGCGATACTGCCCGGATGCTGACACTCTCAAGAGGAATGGTGCCCTGCTGGCTTAGCGAGGAAGATGCGGAGGAAATCGGGGTGCAGGACAACGATTGGGTGGAAGTTTTTAACGACTACGGTGTTTATGGTGCACGGGCAGTTGTTAGTGCCCGGATCCCAAAGGGCATCTGCATTGTATATCACGCCACCGAAAGTACCTATTCATCTCCCAGGCCCGACGTTCGGGGATACGAAAGAGGTGGAGGACACAATAGTTTTACACGCGTACGGCTAAAACCCAACCTGCTCGCAGGAGGTTACGGACAGTTCACCTACCATTTTAATTACTGGGGACCTGTTGGAGTGAACCGTGATTCGCACGTGTTGGTGCAAAAAATGAAACGAGTAGAATTAGGATAAAAGAAGCCCCTCTCCATCTTCCATAGGGGAACGCCTTTCCCTGCTTCAGGGAGATGAAAGAGGGCATAAAAAATAGAAAACATGGATGTAAGAAGTCAAATATCAATGGTTTTTCATCTCGATAAATGTATTGGTTGCCATACCTGTTCCATTGCTTGTAAAAATACCTGGACCGATCGTAAGGGGGCAGAGTACATGTGGTGGAACAACGTGGAAACAAAACCGGGAACAGGGTATCCTACAAAATGGGAAGACCAATCGATTTATAAAGGAGGATGGGAAAAAGACAGTCATTTTCTGAAATTAAAGGGAGCAGGAAAAGTGAAGGGATTAAAAAATATCTTTCATAATCCGAATATGCCAGAAATGGATGATTATTACGAGCCATGGACATATGATTACGGCAAGTTGTTTGACGCACCCGAGGGGAATGACCAGCCTACTGCCCGTCCGGTTTCGCTGGTTACAGGTGAGCCACTCAACGTTAAAGGAGGCCCCAACTGGGATGACGACCTGAGTGGCACCCCGGATTATGCCCGCCAGGATGTAAACATGAAAAACGTTACAAAAGCCGAGCAGGAAGCGATGTTTCAGCTGGAGCAGATGACCATGCACTATCTGCCCCGTATATGCAACCATTGTTTAAATCCCTCGTGTGTGGCTTCATGCCCGTCGGGAGCCATTTACAAACGTGGCGAAGATGGAATTGTTCTGGTGAACCAGAACAAATGCAGGGGATGGAGAATGTGTGTAACCGCATGCCCGTATAAAAAAACCTACTACAACTGGAATACCGGTAAATCAGAAAAATGTATTCTTTGTTTTCCACGGCTGGAAACCGGACAAACACCTGCATGTATGCATACCTGCGTGGGGCGGATCCGGTATTTGGGTGTTTTACTTTACGATGCCGATTTAATAAAAACAGCGGCCATTTCTGATGAGGCTGACCTGGTATCCAACCAAATGGAGATCTATCTTAATCCCTCTAGCCCGGCAGTTATAAAAGCTGCGAAGGAAAACGGTATCTCAGACGATACACTGGAAGCCGCTCAGAAATCGCCGGTTTACAAGTTCGTAAAAGAATGGGGGCTGGCTTTGCCTTTGCATCCCGAATTCAGGACCATACCAAACTTATTTTACGTACCGCCTCTCTTGCCGACTATGGGAAAGGTTGAAGATGGAAATTACCACAATTCGGCAGAAGAACTCTTTGGGGGAATAGAAAATACACGCTTACCCATTTCGTACATGGCCAGTTTATTTTCGGCCGGAAACGAAAAAACAATTAAAGGTGTGCTGAAGAAACTGATGGCTGTTCGCTGGTTCCGCCGTGATGAAACAGTTGGCGACCAAAGTAAGGAGCAGTTGGAGGAGATCTTAAAAGAAGTAGGTGTTACCCGGGAAGTTGCCGATGACATTTACCGCCTTACTTCCTTACCGACCGTTAAAGAACGCTATGTTATTCCTCCCGCACATCGCGAAGAAGCCATTGAAATGATCGAAGACTCGGGTGATGTTAAAGGAAATACAGGTTTTGGTTTTCACCATAAACCCACAAGAGGATTATAAATGAAGATGTACAAATATATAGCCGATTTATTTCGATATCCAACTCCGGGAACGCTGAAAAGTATTCCGCTTGTAGCAGCCTTCTTAAATGAAAAAGATGTGGTGCTTTCGGCAAAATTTAAAGACTTTGCTGATTTTCACGCCCATAAAACATTAAGCAGCCTGGAGGAGCATTACATCGGCACTTTTGATGTCCGGGCCGTCTGCCATTTGGATATTGGTTACATTATTTTCGGCGACGACTCAAAGCGGGGACGGTTTTTGTACCATGTAAAAGAAGAGCAGGAGAAAATAGGGAATGAATGCGGAAGCGATCTGGCCGATTTTCTGCCCAATATATTAACGCTGCTGGCTAAAACGAAAGACCAGGATCTGATTGAAGAATTATCGGTGAGCATTTTACTACCCGCTCTTGCTCAAATGCAGCAGAAGTTGGAGCGTGAAAGAAATATTTTTACCCTCCCGGTGGAAATTCTTATGGCGCTAATTGAAATGGAGTACAGTAACTCGGAATACGAGGCGGTAAAAATCGGGACAAAGGAAAAGCCAAACTTCCTGAGCCATTACATAACTGGTATTGACAAGTCATTATTTGAACGAAAAAAATTGAAAGGGAAAAGATAATGTATAACAATTTCATTTTTATAGGATTGCCCTATGCGGCACTGTTGATATTTTTAGTGGGATCAATTGTACGCTACCGTACTCAGCCGTTTTCGGTGTCATCACTGTCGTCGCAGCTACTGGAAAGCCGTATTTTGTATTGGGGAAGCCATGCTTTCCATATTGGGATTGTAGTCTTATTTTTTGGGCATTTAATCGGCTTCCTGCTGCCCAAAAGTGTAATTTCGTTCACCGGGCACCCCACACGTTTGTTGATCATTGAAATTTCGGCATTCGCCTTTGGGCTGCTCACATTATTCGGAATTATCACCCTGGTTTATCGCAGGCTTGCTGTGGCACGATTAAAATTACTCACCTCAAAAATGGATGTAGTGGTTTATGCACTGATCCTTATCCAGGTGATTACAGGCCTGTGGATTGCCTATTTCGACCGCTGGGGCTCGGCATGGTTTGCCGTTTCGCTGGCACCCTATTTAAAATCGATATTTCTCCTTACCCCGGATTATGAAGCTGTAGCCGCCATGCCTTTGAGCATTAAGCTGCACGTGGCCTCGGCATTTGTTTTTGTGGCCATGGTGCCTTTTACCAGGCTCATGCATTTTTTGGTCTATCCCTTTGTGTACATTCCACGTGCCTATCAATATGTAATCTGGAACTGGGACCGGAAAAACCGTCGTAAATCAACTGATTTTAACCGGGGCGTGAAAGCGAGGAATAATTAGTACTGTTTATTGCGACTTAAATAAGAACAAAGAGCAAAGAACAAAGAGCAAAGAGCAAAGAACAAAGAAGTAGTGATCATTAAACAGGAAATCTGGATTTTCAGATTTTCAGATTTCTGGACACAGAATATTAGAAATTTAGAGTATTCCAATATTTTGCCCAAGCCATTATAAATAAGAGCAAAGAGCAAAGAACAAAGAAGTAGTGATCATTAAATAAGTTCATGTTCGTTTCATCCTAAAATAAACCAAAAACTCTTCGTCGTTTTGTTGTGCCACCCAATGTTCAAAACCAAGGCTGGTGGCTTTGTCGATTAAGGGGGCAGGGATAAAGGGTGCAATAATTTTATAGATTGCACCGGTGTCCAGACTTCTTAAATCTGCAATCACCTGGTTAACCGGGTGCTCGCCCACCGAAAGCATCTCGCGTATATCCAATTCTTTACTGACTTTTGGTGCATCAAACCACTCCGGTTTTTTTGAATTATAGGTGGTATTACCTTCCAGGGATAGAATATCCTGGCCCACTTCTTTTCGCAGCACATTGATTAAATCTTCCACTTTTATGCCTCCCACAGATGCAGCTTGTTGCAGCGATGCAATTTTTGCCACCGTATTGCGCAAGACCGGATTTTTTAGTTTTTTAAATGCCGGTACATAATCAATCAGTACATCTTCCAGTTTGGGATAGGCTTCAATGAGTTGAAGTACCTTTGTTTTTGGTGTAATTATCAGTATTTCTTTTGCTTTCATTTTACTATTCGTAAGATAATATTCGTTGTTCACCTTCCAGTTTGCGGTCATTTGTCAAGTCTCTCGATACTTCCAGCGTGCCAAGATATTCTCCTTGTTCGCTGCGTAATGCAAAATATTCAATGTGAATAAACCTGCCGCCCATATTTATCCAGAACGGGGCACGGGTTTGTTTACCGCTTTTAAAATCTTCCAGTATTTTATCGACAATATGTGCGCTTGCCGGAGGATGGCAGTGGCGAACATCGCGGTTTAAAATAGCACGGTTACGCTGAAAAATGCGGTCTTCACTTTGTGTAAAGTATTTCACTTTGTCGTTTTTATCCACAAAGGTCATATCCACGGGAATGGTATTCAATATGGCCAGTAACTCTTCTACCTTAAAACTTCCGGTAGGCAACTGAATGTTTCCCCCGGTTGTTTGTGCCTCATAACTGTTTTCAGGTTCAATACCATCGGGCTGCCACTCTTTGGGTGGATCATACAGGCAGTAGCCAATTTCCAGCGACTGTTTCTGAATTTCGTACCAGTCGGCATCGGCAAGGGTATCCATCATCATCGGAAAAAGAATTTCTTCCTCCTTGATGGTCATCTCGTAAACTCCTTTCAAGGCAGGAAGCAGAACAATTTCCGAAGAAGCTTCCAGGTCATCAGCCGGTAAATCCTGAATTTGCAGGATTTCGATACTTCCTTTTAATTGCTCCCGGATTTCATCGTGTTTTCCCCACATTACTTTGGGAGGCCCTGTAATTCCTGCTTTCTCCAGGTAGGGGAAGAGCAGGTATTCCTTACGCTGGTAATGCTTGTCAACATCCATGAGCTGGTTAAATGCTCCTCGTAATTCTAAAACAGCCCGTTTATGATCTTCCCCTTTTCGGTATTTTAAAGCCAGCAACTCTTCGGTTGTGTTGTCCGACAAACGTTTCAGCATTTTGTTTTCCTGCAACATTACATCAATGGGATGGCCTTGCGGAATCGATTTTGAAGCCGATAAATCAACCGCTCCATGTAAAACCGACGAGTGAGCATCGCAAAGTTTTAGCACTTCTTCCTCTGGCAAACCTTCAGTAATTAACTCTTGTTCCACTTCAACCACTTCGCCATATGGAATATTGCTTAAACTTTGGAGTAACTCCTGGCGCACGCTCTCTTGTGAACCGCCTTCATGGAGTTTCAAAATCAACTCCTTGAGTTTAGCTTTTCTGAATTTTGAATTGTCAATTTTTTCGCTCATTCCTTTTATTTTCTGGTTTCTGAATTAAATCCCTGCAATTTATTGAATAGAACAAAGAACAAAGAACAAAGAGCAAAGATTAAAGATCAAAGAACAAAGATCAAAGAAGCAGTGTCAGAAAACAGGATATCCGGATTTTCGGATATTCAGA
>JBFEWU010000190.1:0-8910 GCA_041546215.1 Draconibacterium sp.
GGATGGTAGTTTTTCGCACCTTTTCTAGTTGTGTTAAATCCTTTGGCTGCCCCTTGCTGGTTGCCACAAACTGACTTGACAGTTGAATCGGCATCCAGCGTAATACTTTCCAGACCGCTTTCTTCCAACCATCTGGCATTTTTGGTCAGCAATAACACCTGCCTGTCCGGTAGGCAGGTTTGAAGCTTGCGCGCCCCACCTTGCCCAAGTTTCTTCAATGTGGCAGATATTACATTCTCATTTATTGCCTTATCCAATTTCAGCAAAGCACGGACCAAACCATCTCCTGTTAATGAAGCTATTTTGCAAATGCGGTTTATCCCACAAAAAGAGGACATGGCAATAGAAATCAAAATCTGGGTTACACTGTTAAAAAATTTAATTCGCAAAGCGAATTTAACAGGGTGAACCCCAAACTTTGTCGCACTATGCCACTCAGTTGGGAATAAGGTACTAATCGATTTTACAATGCCTTGCTTGTTCATATACTTTGCTACTGTATTAAGACCTGAATATTTTTTGATGTTATTGCCTGTGAATGAATACTTCACAACTCTTGATTGGCCTTTCAATTTTTTCTTCGTATTTTTCATCCTGAAAGTGATAGTTTTTTGTCGAATCTTTACTGCGTAACGACTTGAAGATAAACAATTAATATCACTTTTATTCGTTTTTAATTTGCATTTTTAAGTATCAAATTATATTATTTGTTCTATTGAATTAATCAACTCATTTATACATTTTGCTATAAAGGATTTGATTATTATTTCGGAAAATTGAGGAGAGATGATATCCCTCCTCAATTTAATTCAATATTGTATTCTATTATTTATAAGGCTCATAAATAAGTGAACTTGGCTCAAATATGGCAGGATTTACTTTGTCGTAGAAATTATAAATCCAAAAAGATAGTATCATAGGATCCCCAGCTGCAAAGCCGTCTGTTCCCTGAACACTCTTTAATAATTGGTCATTAACATAGAAATCAACATCTACTATACCTGCTGTAGCTGATCGTTTCACGTCTATGATGAATTTTTCAATTCCATCTCTTGGCAAATCAGTATCGAAACGTTTGTTTTTCTGACTACCAAAACCATTAGTAAGCCAATATACCGAGGCCCATCCATCTGAGAATGTTGGTTTGGCAAAAGAGCCCCAGGCAACTCCCCCTCTTAATTCATTTGGTGGACAAATACTCACCAACATAGTACTGTTTGTTATAGCCATCTGATAATTTGAGAAATTGATAGTATATTTTCCATAACTAAAGTCATCTCTTTTAGACACCAAGTTTTTACTTCCTGAGCCAGGAGGTGCCGTAAGAGTTGCTGAACCGTCGGAGTTAAAGGTCACATTGTTGATCGAATTGGCACTAGCAGCAAAGAACTCTTCAGTAATAAGGATGGCACCATTTTGACTAATAAGTAGGGAATCTTTGATTAATCCAGAATTACTTTCTACCATTACATAGGTGGACCTCACTTCTCCACTATTTTCTGCAATTGTAAAATTTAATGTTTCATTCTTATTTCCCCCAGTTTCGTCTACTGACAACCAACTTTCTGCCCCTTCAGGAATAATTACATTCCATGCAGTATTGGAATTGACTGCAATCTCTGCGTTGCCACCAGCTAAAGGAAACTGTTCCGGAGTAGTTGCAAATTCTAAAAATATTCCATTTTGATAAATGGTAACCCAATCGACCAGAACATCATTTCTGTCATATAAATTAATAATTCCCGATCTCCTAAGGGAACCATTTTCCTTAATCGATTTTAACGTGATAGTCCCGATTCCATTTCCAGCAGAAGCACCTTCAATTGCCATCCAATCGATATCCTCCGCAATAGAAGCACTCCAATTCTGATTAGATTCAATATAAAAGGAAAGTTGATCTCCTATATCTTCCGCGAGGATTGAATCATTTACTACTGTTTGTAAAAATGCTGATCCCTTCTGGAAAATTACAAACGTTTTTCCCTCCCAGTCTGCACTAATCAGGGTTAATGTATCTAATCGGTCATCCAAATCAGTATTTGTATTAGTCGAAATTCCAACTTTATATAACATTCCTGCATCACCCGTGCTTGGATTTATATTATACCATGGATCTTCAGCATTTCCTTTAATCTCCCACTTATGATATAGAGATTTCACCTCAAATGAGTCTACTTTGGCACTGCTTGCCGAAAAATGGTATTCTTCTACAATGTTAGCAAACCTCAGATCCGGATAGTCTGTATTAATTTGTAACTCATCTGAGGTAAATACTTCAACATTTTTGTCGCAGTGAGTAAACAGAGGAATACAAAGTCCTAAAATGAAGAACTGCAAATTCCTTGATATTTTATTATTTATATTTTTCATTGTATAATATTTTTCTAGTTATTACATTGTAATGCACTAGTATGGTTCATAAATAAGGGTACTCGGCTCTAATACAGCAGGATTCTCCTTATCGTAGAAATTATAAATCCAAAAAGATAGTATCATAGGATCCCCGGCTGCAAAGCCGTCTGTTCCTTGTGCACTCTGTAATAATTGACTATTGACATAGTAATCAACATCCACCATACCCGCTATGGATGATTGTTTAACATCTATTGTAAATGTTTCAATGCCATCTCTAGGCACATCAGTATCGAAACGTATGTTTTTCTGATTGCCAAAACTGTCAGAGAGCCAATATACCGAAGCCCAACCATCTGAGTAAGTTGCTTTAGCAAAAGAGCCCCAAGCGACCCATCCTCTAACTTGACTTGGTGGACAAATGCTCACCAACATTGTGCTGTTTGTTATAGCCATCTGATAATTTGAGAAATGAATTGTATATTTGCCATAACTGAAATTGGAAATCTTCGATTTCAACTCAACACTTCCTGATCCCGGAGGAGCAGTAAGGGTTGCTGATCCATCTTCATTAAACACCACTTTATTATTCGCTTCAAAAAATTCTTCAGTAAAAGGAATAGCAATAGTTTGTTGAGTAATAAGAACTGAGTCTTTAAGAGATCCCTGTACTGTTTCAAAATAAACGTATGCGCTTCTTTTTCTGAATCCAACATTCTCATTAATAGTTAAAGAAACTGATTCATCTCCATTTCCGCTTGGAACGTTTGCTATAATCCAATCACTTTCTGCAGGAATGTTTATTACCCAATCTGATGATGATGTGATATTAACGATAACAGTTGATTCTGTTGGGGAGACTGTAAATTCTCTTTCACCAACTACCTCTAACTTAAGGCCTGCCTGTCTCACTTCAAACTCCTTTTTTTCATTTCCAGTTTGAACTGTGATAGTAGCAGTACGCTTGGGCTGACCAACATTACCTGATGCAGTAACCTGGATTGTTTGTGGCTGCTCAGAAGGCTCACCACTGACCTGACTTATATTTAACCAATCTGCTGATGTTTCTATTGTAAAATCTCTGTTGCATAGTACTGTAAACGATTTTGTCCCTCCTTCTTCAGCAAACGCCCCGGCGATTGAATCTATTTCTAACCTAACCAATCCTAATTGAATAATTTCAATCACTCTTTGGTCTTCTATATCTTCAGCAGAAAAAGTTAATATAGCAGTCCGCTCATCAAAACCATCTTCATTATCCTCTAAACTAATAGTAAGCTCTGCTATTAAAGAACTCGAATTGCTTGAATTAGGATTAACAGTGCACCAGTCTTCCGAGCTGGTCATTGTCCATGCTGTGGACGAATTTATACTAACAACAACTTCGCGTGGATTTGTAGGTTCAAAGAAATAGGTTGAATCTGATATAACAGTCAAACTTTTAACAACATTCGCTGACTGGGAATCGATTTCATATCTATCTCCACATGACACTAATATTCCAATAAAAAATAAAGGAAGTACTATGTTTTTCAATATATTTCTCATATCAATATTCTTTACGGTAATATTACCAACCCTGATTTTGTGGTTCCAAATTATTATTTCGATACAACTCCTGTTGATTAATAGGATACAGGTTCATTTTCTCGCTCCAAACACGCGATTCGTACTTAAATCGATTATAAGTTTTAACTCCGAAGTCATCTACTATTCTAATTCCGAAAATTTCCTTTTGTGTAGAACTTCCAATTTTCCACCTCCTGACATCCCAAAATCGATGATCTTCAAAAGCTAATTCGACTCTTCTTTCATTTCTCAACCTGCTTGTAAAATCAGTAGCATTTACTTCATTTATTGCAGGCATAGGAACAGCCTCTCTTACTTCGTTTAAAGCTTCACGTGCCGATATAGGAAATGAAGCATCTGTATAATCTGGATCGTTAAAAGCCCCCATCATTGCTTCAGCATAATTTAGCAAAATCTCACCGTACCTAAAAATAATCCAATAATGGGGCTTAGACACAAGATTACCCGGAGTGAAATTCACATCTTCCACAACATACTTTTTAAGGAAATAGCCAGTAGCCGTACCTCCTGCTGTAACACCCCCTTGGTCATTCCCTCCAATAAAAGTCTCAATGGTTTGACCTTTAAAATCAGCTCCGTCATACAGTATTGTTTGATAGAACCGAGGGTCCCTATCACTATAAGGATTTTGTGGGTTAAAATCAGGATCATCGGACAGCCAACCTGTATTCGTTAAAACAACAGGGTATCCATTTTTCGTTTCAAAGGCATCCACTAAATTTTGAGACGGGCATACGCCAGTATATGAAGTTTGACCCGCTGTGAATCTTACTGGGAAATTAAACCTCTCAAAATTAGAACTGTTGGTATTATTTTTAAACAGTATTACTTCTTTAGAACCAAAATTATTAACTCCATATGCACCTGATTCTTTTTGATACCATCCCTTTGTGCGAGCAGAATCAATTAACGCTAAAGAGGCAGCAGCTGCTCTTTCCCATTTTGCAGCATCATCCTCGTTGTTATGCAACGGACTTGCAGCATAAAGTAAAACTCTTGATTTTAACGCCAAAACAAATCCTTTCGTAACTCTTCCAGTTTCTTGATTTTTAGTTTCAAGATAATTATGAGGTAGATGATTACTAACAACATCACATTCGCTCACAATAAAATCAACCACATCTTCAAAAGAACTTTTACCTGTTGAATTAGCTTGTTCTATTGTTAATACATCAGTTATAAGCGGTACATCACCATAGCGTTTTGCTAATTCAAAATACATATAAGCTCGTAATGCTCTTGCTTCGTATAGGTAGTACTGAAATGCATCTTCCCACTCAGGATAATTCACATTATACTTATAATCCAAATATGCACTGTCATTAAAGTTCTCAATAAAATTATTTGCAGCCCGAATTCCACGGTACATTTCAGCAAAAACATCGTCCTTAACATTTAGAGCAGACCATGTGCCAATATTCATATCCTGAACCGAATTATTAGGATTTGCAAATTCTGCATCATCTGTAGCACAATCTCTCATCGCACCATTTCCTAGAATTCCAAAATCTTGTTGTAGATATGAATAGACGTGATTTAACAGATTGGTTGTATAGGCAAAATTTGTAAAAACGGCCTCCTCGTCATATAATCTATCACTTTCATCGAAGTCCAAATAATCGCATGCTGTTAAAGTAAGTATTAATCCCAGCAAACAACTTAGCCCTATCTTGTTATATTTAATGTTCAGTTTTTTCATAATAACAATCATTAAAATTTAATATTTATTCCAGCCCAGTAAGACTTTAATGAAGGATAACTATCTTCTATTCCCTCAGGATCAGCAAAGCCAATATTATCAATTGAAAATAAATTATTACCAGCTATGTAAACTTCCACAAATGGTAATAATTTTAGAGGATTTTCAAACGAGTATGACAGTCTTACATCTCTTAATTTGAGATAAGATGCATTTCGGTACCAATGCGTACTTTGTCGGTAATTGTTCTCGTTTGATAAGGTAGTTAATCGTGGCATGGTTGCAACTGAAGCGTTCCCAGGTGTCCAAAATACCTCGTTTTCGAGAAAAGTATTAGAGATGGTATTGTTATTAACCAATGGTTTATACAATGTAGAATTTAACAAATTTATTGAATGGTTGCCTACACCCTGAAAATTCGCATAAAAAGTAAACCTTTTGTAATTCAACTTAATATCGAAGCCATAATAAATTTCGGGGACTCTTGGCGCATACATTTTTATAACATCATTACCGTCAATGATGTTATCCCCATTCTGATCTTTGTATTTGATATCTCCCGGGCGCACCGTATAAAATGTTTGTACAGCTGAATTATTAATGTCTTCCTGATTGTCAAAGAATCCATCTGCTTCCAGTCCATAGACCTGATGAACACTATTGCCTTTTTTTGATAAATAGTCGTAGGGCATAAATCCTTCATTATTTTCAATTATTTCAGAGGCTGTAAAAGCAAAAACAGCTCCCAATTCGTATGAGAAGTCTCCAATCTTATCTTTCCAGCCTATTGAACCATCAAAACCACGGTATTTAGTTATGCCATCGTTCTGAGATTTGGAAGACAATCCTAAAATACTCGAAGTTGTACTGCTCGTTGAAATAAGTAAATCATAATGTTTATTAAAAAATGCATTGGCACTAAGAGATAATTTAGAATTTATCAATCTAAGATCTACCCCAAATGTAGTTTTCTGCATTTTCTCAAGTCCTAAATCTGTTGTAGGCAGGTCACTTTCGCCCCAACCTCCTTTGTTTACAGGTGATCCGGTTGATCCGGTTGCAACATACCCAGGTTTTCCAGATGTATAATAAATCTTTTCCAAATCATACGGTATTGAAGCATCCCAGGCAGAATAACCAAAAGAACCTTTAATTTTAAGGTAGTCTATTAAGTTACTGCCAAAGAAATCTTCATCTGAGATTAACCAAGCTGCGGCAACTGCAGGATAAACATCAAAACGGTCGCCTAATTGAATAGCTGATGCCCCGGCATAAGTGATGGCTACATCAAGAAAATATTTCTTATTGTAATTATATGCAAAATAGCCGCCTACCGATTGACGTAGGCGCGACATGTTTTGGCCGGTTACCTTGTTTGATTCCTGTATATAAATAAGGTTTAAATCAATATCATTTTTTCCAAAAGACTTCTTATAGTTTATATTTCCATTTAGGAAACTATTGAAATATGTCGAATTAATTCCTGAATTATGCCCTAGAGTCTGTGAATTTGTTCCATAAACAATCGGGCTGGTTACCAAGGTTCCATCTGACAGCAAGCTTGGATTAAGAGCTTCATATTGATAATCCAAGGCCGAAGATTCATATAAAGAACCACCATTATCGATTGCAAAAAGTGCACTGGCAGATAATCCTTTTGTTATTGCATCTAAATTCTGGCGAATGGTAATATCGAGATTAAGTGAATTAATCATTGTTTTATAATGACCGTTCTGGCTTAAAAGAGCTATAGGATTCTTGTCTTGATAAATATTATCTCCTCCCCAGTTACCATTAGTTTTAATTGGAAATGCACCACTTGGAGTTTTGTAAATTGACTCAATAATAGAATTTGGAGCAGATGGTCCATTAAATTCTTTTAATTGAGCTTGTAAATTAGCACTAAACTCAGTCGTATTTGTAACATCTACCCGAATATTAGTCCTTAGAGTCAGACGTGTATCTAAAAGCTGATTTTTATATCTGCCGTCTTCATTGTAATGTTTGAATAAACCCTCATTACGAGAATAATCGATTAAAGCAAAATAATCGAACTTCTCGTTTCCTCCTCTTGCATTAAACGAAAGCTGATGGTTAAGTTCCGTATCAGAAAGAACCTCGTTGTACCAATCTATATTTGCATATGCATCTGGATAAGTTCCGTTTTTAAAGGCATCTAATTCAAGAGCAGAGTATCTTTCCGGCAACCCATCATACATAAGAGCAGTATTTAAAGCTTTTCCGTACGTAAAGGAATCAGCAAAATCCGGGCTTCGAAACTTTGTACTTATACCGGATTGATAAGAAGCTTCTATCTGAAGTTTTGGTAGGTTTTTACCCTTTTTAGTTATAATATTCACAACACCTCTGGCTCCTGCAACACCGTATATTGTCGCAGCAATAGCATCTTTAAAAACCTGGACTTCTTCAATTTCCTCTACAATAATGTTATCGAGACTACGAGGAACTCCATCGACAAGAATGAGAGGACTCATTCCTTGAAGTGTAACACTCGGGTTTCTTAAGCGTGAGAATCCATTTTTTTGAGTAACATTAAGTCCGGGAATCTGCCCAAATAATGCATCCATAACATGAGTTTTAGTTGCATTAGCAAGAGCATTACTATCCGAAATAGAAACGTCAATAGCAGAATACTCAGGGTTGGCAACAATGTTAGCACCAACTTCAATATTCTTTATTGAATCGACAACTGCTTCGCCATCAGCAAATGCGTTGTTAATGTGTATAATAAACAGTGATATTAAAAGTATAAATACATTTATTTTCATATCTAATTTTTTAGAGTTGTTTTCCTACCAACCAGGATTTTGAACAAGACCATAGTCTTTATTAATTTCATTCTGAGGAATTGGTGCTAAAAACCACTTTGTATCGAAATTTCCATCTGCCCATGAACGTGATTGGGTTGAAATTTTTTCAAAGGAATAAGTTAAAGGTTCTGCAGCTGTTGCTCCAACAGTTAAAAGTGTGGATTTAAGTCTAAATATGGGTGTTTGAAAAACATCCTGCATATTATACCTAACAAGGTCGTACCACCTGACCTCCTCATAGCCCAATTCAAGAGCTCTTTCTTTTATAACTGCATCAACAAATTCATCTTCATTTAAATTTGCAGCAATGTTAGGCAAGCCTACGCGGGCACGAACTTCACCAACCATTTGATAAGCTAATGCATTGGGTGATCCGTTTGCTCTGCAAATAGCCTCAGCATAACTCAACATAACTTCAGGAAGTCGTAGGTAAGACCA
>JBFEWU010000072.1:0-15656 GCA_041546215.1 Draconibacterium sp.
CTATCTGGATTCTGTTTTATATCCCTTTGAGTTAAACGGAATAAGTTATCAGTTTCCATTTAAACAAAACGCCTTCCGCTTTCACTACACAGCACCTTTTTTCGAAAACCTTAGCGATCTGCGTTTTAGTTATTTGCTCGAAAATTACTCGAATGAATGGTCGCCATGGACTGTGGATGTGTACCGGGACTTTACCAACCTTCCTTACGGAGAGTACTCATTTAAGATCAGGGCGCTCAATAATTATGGTGTAGAAAGTGAAGAGAGCCGTTTTGATTTTACCATATTGCCCCCCTGGTACCACACATCGCTGGCCTATGTCGTTTATGTGCTTCTTTTGTTGCTTTCCATACTGTTTGCCGCTTATCTTATTCGCAGGCGAATTGAACGTTCAAAACGCAGGGCCAGGCAAAAACACGAGGAAGAGTTAAGGGCAAAAGAAGAAATGTTCCAGCACCAGGCGGTAATAGCCGAAAAGGAGATCATAAAACTTCGGAACGACAAATTGCGGGCCAATATGATTTACCGTGATAAGGAACTGGCCAACCAGACCATGGGCATCATTCAAAAAAATAAATTTCTCCGGAAATTAAACGATGAGTTGAAAGTGCTTCAAAAATCAACCGATGATGCAGCGGTAAGAACTAAAATTGCATTGATAAAAAATCGGATCTCCAAAGAAACAGAAAACAGGCAGCAAAAAGTTTTTGAAACCTATTTTGATGAAGTTCATGAAGAATTTTTCAAACGCCTGAAAGAAAAATTTCCACAGTTGTCTCCCAAAGATCTGCGCCTCTGCGCCTATATCAAAATGAACATATCCAGCAAGGAAATTGCCTCTCTGTTAAACATATCATACCGGGGTGTGGAGATAAGCCGTTATCGTTTACGGAAAAAAATGGATCTGTCGCGCGAGGTCAATTTGTCCACCTTTCTATCGGGATTTTAATCCTTCCGATCAATCTATGTTGTAGGACATGTTTTTTAAAGTTGTATGTTATTAGCAAATTGCATGCTGTTAAAATGTTGTAAATCAGCGATTATAAATTTTAGTTGATGTGTTATTGATGTGTTTATTTGGAGCATCTGTAGTGTTTTCGTAGAGGGTAAAATTTAGGAATATTTGATTTGTACCCATTAATTAGCGCTCAGATTTTCAAAAATGATATTATAAATAATTCGTAAAATCAATTCTTATGAAAAAATTTCTTTTGATGATTTTTTGTACTGTTTTCACCCTTGGCGTCTTTGCCCAGACTATTACTGTAACAGGTGTAGTTACCGGTTCCGACGATGGAGAACCTTTACCAGGGGTAACAGTATCAGTAAAAGGTACGACCAATGGAACCATTACTAATTTTGATGGTAAGTATGAATTGAAAGTTCCTGAGGATGCAGTTCTGTTGTATTCCTTTGTTGGAATGCAAACACAGGAAATTTCAGTGGCCGGCCAGGCAGAAATCAATGTTACTCTGGAGAGTGCTTATTTCGATGTAGACGAAGTAGTTGTTGTGGGTTATGGTGTTCAGAAAAAGAGCCTCGTTACCGGAGCAATTGCCAAGGTTGGGGGTGATGAACTTAAAAAGGCTTCCGACATGCGTGTGACACAGGCATTACAGGGAAAAACAGCCGGGGTTGTGATTTCCGGTAACTCTGGTCAGCCGGGTGACAACGTTTCTGTTCGTATCAGGGGAATTGGTACCAACGGAGATGCTGAGCCTTTGTATATTATTGACGGACTACCCATGAGTGGTGCCGGCACCGACTTCCTGTCATCAAGCGATATCGAATCCATCGAGGTATTAAAGGATGCCGCTTCATGTGCCATCTATGGTGCACGTGGTGCAAACGGTGTTATTCTTATTACCACAAAAAGTGGTAAAACAAACGAAAAATTCACCGTATCGTACGATGGATACTATGGTGTACAGAATCCCTGGAAAAAGGTAAATCTGTTAAATACGCAGGAGTATGTGTTGTTAACCAATGAAGCTTCCATAAACGGAAATGGCAGCTTATTCTTCAGCAACGAAGATGTTGCCGGTTTTACAGCGAATACCGATTGGCAGGATGAAATGTTTAATTACGATGCACCCAAGCAAAACCATGCCTTGAGTTTTTCAGGGGGTACTGAAACTACTGCCTATTCTTCTTCACTAAATTATTTCAATCAACAAGGTATTGTGGCCGAAGGAAAATCGGAATACGAAAGATTCAGTTACCGCCTGAACACCGTTTCGGAATTTGGATTTTTCAAGCTGGGAACCAACATTAACCTGGTTAGAATCACAAGCAAAGGTATTGACACCAACAGCCATTTTGGAAATGGATTGGCGCAGGCAATTAATATGCCTCCAATAATTCCGGTTACTAACGGAGATGGCTCCTGGGCTACACCCGAGCAATTTGGCATTGGTCTTCAGGAAATTACCAACCCTGTTGCGCTGCTTAGCTACATAAACTCTGAAACCAAAACAAGTAAGTTCGTTGGTGGTATGACCGGTGAAATTAATTTTGGAGATATTCACGAGTCCTTGAAAGGTTTAACGGTTAAATCTTCATTCAGTGGCGAATATGCTGCCGTTGACCACAGAGGTTATTCACCCCTGTATTACCTCGATGCCATGCACTTCACAGTAGATGATGAGGCTGGAAGAGTTCATGATTTATATACCAGGTGGAATTTCGAGAATGTGCTGACCTATGATAAAACGATAGAAGAGCATCATTTTACTTTAATGGCCGGAACAACGGCTTTTAATGAAAAGTATGAAAACATTGGCGGTTCAAAAAAGAACGTGATTTTCGACGATTTCGAACATTCGTACATTGATAATGCAACAGATCCGGAAAGTGCCAATGTTTGGGGCGGCTTCAGTGAACACACTGTGGCATCACTTTTCGGACGTATTAACTACGACTATAAAGATCGTTACATGGTTGCCGCAACTTTACGTCGCGATGGTTCGTCGCGATTTGGTTCAGAAAACAAATACGGTTACTTCCCTTCAGTATCGGCAGGATGGGTGATTTCCCGCGAAGGATTTATGAGCGGTCTTGCAGATAAAATTGACATCTTAAAGGTTCGCGCCAGCTGGGGACAAAATGGTAGCGAAAACATTGGTGATTTTGGTTATACATCCATTATCGGGAACCAGAACATCTACTATTTTGGCGATAGCAAAACGCAGTACAACGGTACACAGCCCGTTCGCATTGCCAATCCTTCCCTAAAATGGGAAACTTCGGAACAAACCAATATTGGTATCGATCTGGCAACCTTGCAAAGTAGCCTGCGGGTGTCCATAGACTACTATGTTAAAACCACAAAAGACTGGTTGGTAACTGCACCGGTTCCAATGTTGGTGGGTAACTCAGCTCCCATTATCAATGGAGGGGAAGTAGAAAACTCAGGTGTTGAACTGGAAGTGAGCTATCGCAAGCAATTCAATAAATTGTACTTTAGTGCATCCATCAACGGAGCCTACAACAAAAACGAAGTACTTGATATTCAAAATGCCGAGAAACGACTTCAGGGCGGAGACGGCGGATTTGGTCAGTCAGGTGTTTTATATGCAGGCGTTGGAACTCCCATGGGAATTTTCTGGGGAGTGGAAACCAACGGAATTTTTCAGACTGAGGCAGAAATTAATGCCTATACAAATTCTGATGGTGGTTTAATTCAGCCCAATGCCAAACCAGGAGACCTCATTTTTGTGGATGCCGATGGCAACGGTTCAATTAACAACGACGACCGCGTTGATTTGGGATCTCCATATCCCGACTTTACAGGTGGTATTAATCTTGAATTGGAGTATGCCGGTTTCGACGTAAGCGCATTCCTTTATGCAGCTTTAGGCCAAGAGGTTTACGATGCAACCCGCCGTTACGACATGAACGGTACAAACTATCGCGGCGATTGGTTAGACCGCTGGACCGGTCCGGGAACATCCAATGAATATCCACGTGTGACTTTTGTTGATGATAACCAAAATATGAAAACCGTTAGCGATTTCTTCGTTCATGACGGGAGTTATGTACGACTAAGAAACGTAACTTTAGGGTACACCCTGCCAAAACAGGTGACCGATTACATGAAAATTGACAGGATCCGCTTTTATGTAACGGCTGAGAACCTGTTAACCTTCACCGATTACAAAGGTTACGATCCTGAAATTGGTGGTGGCGTATTTAGCAATGGTATCGACCATGGTATCTATCCACAGGCCCGCACAGTGCTTGGAGGTGTAAATATTACTTTTTAATGAAAACATTTAAAAATTACGAAAATGAAGAATAAAACAATATATATATTTGGCTTCATCGCACTGTTATTTACGCAGCTGTCGTGTTCGGATGACTTTCTGGAGTTAAGTCCGAAGACAGGACAGGTTGAAGCAAACTACTACCAAAACGAAGAGCAGGCATTTTTGGCTGTCTCGGCTGTTTACGATGCCTATTCTGTGCAAAACTGGCAATTTGTGCCAACCATGTCTGATATTTTCTCTGACGATGCTTTTTGTGGGGGTTCTAACGTAAGTGACATGAGCCAGTGGCAAGACATGGAAATGTTTAAAATGGGTGCTGAAAACAATGCTGCAGGTGATTTATGGAACCGCTGCTACTCGGGTATTTACCGTGCAAATTTATACCTGCAAAAGCAAGAAGAAGTAGCCTGGGTAACAGACGGCACAAAAGAAAGATTTGCAGCTGAAGTCTTGTTCCTGCGTGCCTATTTCTACTGGGACCTGGTACGTCACTATGGGTATACTCCTTTAATTACAGAAGTATTGCCATCGGTTGAAGATTACAAATCACTTCCTCAGAATTCTCCTGATGAGTTATTTACTCAGATTGCAAGCGACTTATTGATTGCAGAATCGGTACTGCCCGTTTCTTTGGCATCCGATGAGAAAGGAAGAATTTCCAAAGGCGCTGTTCAGGCTTTAATGGCTCGTATTTATTTGTATCACGAAGGATTTGCAAAACCGGTAATGGGCGTTTCGGCCTGGAGCAATGGAAGCAAAACCATTGATAAAGCATATGCTACTGCAGCGTTGGAGTCGGTAATCACCAGCGGCGAATATACCCTGGTTTCTGATTATGCCGAACTTTGGAGCTGGGATAATCAAAACAACGAAGAATCAGTTCTTGAGATCCAATATTCCGACAAAGCCAAATCTGGCGACTGGGGTGGCTGGAACATCAACGGGAACTTCTCATGCGTTTGGTTAGGTGTTCGTAATCCGGAAGGTGATAATGGCAGATTATTCCCGGGTTGGTCATTTGCAGTACCAACTTATAGTCTGGCAAACGAATTTGAATACGGAGATCCACGTAAAGATGTTACTCTTTACAATGCAGAAGAGCGCCTGGATAAATATACACGTGCCTTTATGAATACCGGGTATTTCAACAATAAATACCTGGCGCTTAACGCATACATTGGATCGGGTGGTGATGCAAACCATAACTTTCCGCGTAATTTCATGGATATTCGTTATGCCGATGTATTACTTATGGCTGCCGAGTTGAACCTGGGCAGTTCCAAAGCAGTTGATTACCTGAACCAGGTAAGAACACGTGCATTGGGCGAAGGTGCAGCACTTTCAAATGTAACAATTGACGATATCTACCACGAACGTCGTGTGGAATTTGGTGGTGAAGGGCTCCGTAAATGGGACCTTCTGAGAAGAGGAAACGACTATGCGGCTTCGAAAATTAACGACAGCTTTAACGTTCCCGGCGATGTGCCAAATCCATCGCATTTTGCGGTGCGTACTTTTAAAGCCGATACATGGGGTATGTTCCCGATTCCGGCCAGCGAAATCAGAAACACCAACGAAGGTGTATTAAAACAAATGGTTCCTGCATACCAGTAGGCAACGAGTTTAATTTTAAAAAATGAGTAAAATGAAAAATAAAATAAATTTCAAGTTACTAGGTGTGTTTGCGCTACTGATTGCCTTGTTTAGCTGCGAACCATTTATGGATGAAAATCCGGAATCAAGTACGAACCTGCCACCCGAAGCGGGCGAGATGGACTTCTCGATTACCCCGGGAGATGATGACTATCATTTTAATGTTTCATTGGTAAGCCCAAGTGTGTCAGGTGTATATGGTGTTAAGTTCGATCTTGGCAATGGTTTAACGGTTAATGAGGAAGTAGCTAGTGCTTATTATCCGATGCCCGGAGAATACACCATAACAATGACGATTACAACCAATGGTGGTAGCACAAGTATCACTAAAACGCATACAACCACCGAAACCGATTATTCAATTTTTACCGATGAGAAATACATTTTTCTAAGTGGAGGAATTAATGCAACTGAAGGTAAAACATGGGTCGTGGATAGCTTAACATGGGGGCATTTTGGAATTGGCCCTGCTGGCGGAAACTGGCCAGAGTGGTGGGGAGCAAGTTCACTGCAAAAAACAGCTTCGGGGGCTTATGATGACGAATTTGTTTTTAAAATTGAAGGATTCAGTTTTGCATTTAATAACAACGGTGACTCTTATGTAAAGGATTATCGGAAAGATTTGCCTGAATACTCTAATCCAATACCATTATACGGTGAGGCGGATTGCAAGGTAAACTATACTCCTGCATCAGCAACATGGGCAATAGTAAACAAAGCAGATGGAGATTATCTTGTTTTATCTTCGGCGACACCTGCCTTTTTTGGATTCGATTACGGTGCTGTAAATAGTGAATTCAAAATTGAAGAGCTTTCTGAAAATAAGATATCCTTAAGTTGTATTGGTGGTGACGGAAATCGATGGTATAATCTATTGATTCCCAAAGGCTACGAACCTCCGAAAATTGAATTGGAAGGTGTTGTTAGTGAAACGAGCGAAACGAACACTTTTGAAGCAGGAATTAGTGTAACCAGCGTTCCAGACGGACAATCCATCGAAAAATTCACGGTTGATTTTGGCAATGGTACAGTAATGGAAACAACCAATTTATCGGAGACATTGACAAATACTTATATGCGTAAAGGTTCGTATATAATCACAATCACTGCGGCCACAAGTATCGGTGAAATTGTAAAAACAAATACGGTTAACATAACGGCGAATCATCCGGATTACGTGGAATTCCTTTTGGCCGAAATGATCATGTACAACGACTTCAGTGAGGTGCAGCTGGCCCCGGTTAACGGACAAGATTGTTATGTAGCGGTGGAAAATAATCCGTCAAAAATTTATCCAAATAAAAGCTCAAAAGTGGGTTACTACACCAAAACAAATCAGCAATGGGCAAATGCAAATATGCAGTTACCTGCGGGATACCGTTTCGATTTGCGCCAGGTAAGCACATTTAAACTGATGGTTTATGGTAAAGCCGGCGATGTTGTATTGTTGAAACTGGAAAATACCGACAAGGGTGGCGATGCATGGATGACTGGAACTGAATTGAGGTACACGATCCAAAAGGATGATACCTGGGAAGTTGCCGAGTACGATTTTGAAGGTGCCGGAGTGATGCCGGGATCGGAAGGTTGGAAATGGTGGCCAGATCCGGTATCCTATGATGTGGCAAACGATGCTTATTACAATCACGATTTCTATAACATCATTCGTATCATGTTAAATCCTGATATCAGAAATGATGAAACACATGAATTTTACTTCGATGAATTAGCAGGACCTCACGTTGAGGGAATAAAATCTGCGCGCATTAGATAGTTTATTAGTTTGGTTAAGAGAGGGGAGATTTTTCTCCCCTTTTAAAACTGTATGTGTCAATCAATAATCGTTAGTATTTAGTCTCATTTGATTTTCTCACAATAGGATTGATAGCCAGGTAATTTTACCAGGAGGTTGTTTTTTTGCCTTTTAACCTTAAAAAAAGACAAAACAAAAGGTTTCTGTTGAACACTAAAAAGGGATGTATTTGCTGATGCTTCATAATGGGGAAAGAGCCTGTTCAAAATAGTAATGGTCAAATAAATAATTTAGGAATGGCTTCGATATTGAATATGAATAGAGTAATCCAGCTGATCATGGCAACAAGCCTTGGTTTGGTGCTGTTTTTGGTGGCATGCGGAAAGGATGAGCCGGATGCAGGTATTACGGTCGATTTCAGCTATGAGTTCATGGACGAGAACAATGTTCATTTTACCAACCAGTCGGAGGGTGATTATTATTTACTGGATTGGGACTTTGGAAACGGGCGTACGGAGTCGAACACATCGAAAACCAAAAGCTATGATGTTTATTACCCACATGCCGGAACCTATACGGTTGCCCTGGAAATAATCGATTTTGACGGGAACAGGGAAGCCGTTTCAAAACCTGTAAACATTACAAAAGACGACTTAATCGTGGCTTTTACCGCCACACCCGATGCCGAAAACCCAAACCGTATAAACCTGGCAAATACTTCCGAAGGAACTTATGATTCGTTCACGTGGGTCTTCAGAAACAAAGAAGTGGAGAACGAAATTAATACTGTGGCCTACTTTCCCTATAAAGGCAACTACGAAATAGAACTTCAGCTCAACAAAGGCAGTGAGGTTTATTCCAAAAAACAAAGCATAAATATAAGCTCCGATGATCCCGGGTATCTTTCTACTTTCACCTTAACCTGGGCCGACGAGTTTGACGGCACTTCTGTAAATACCGATCACTGGACCTTCGAAACCGGTTCACACGGATGGGGAAACAATGAATTGCAGAACTACACCAATGGCAATAACGCAGAGATAAAAGACGGAAAGCTGATCATTACAGCTAAAAAAATTAATGAAAACCAGCAGCCCGGTTCATATACATCAACCCGGATAATAACAAAAGGGAAAAAAGAATTTACCTACGGGAAGATGGAGATCAGGGCGAAGCTTCCTTCAGGAAGAGGAATATGGCCGGCAATATGGATGCTTGGTGCAAACATTGATGCGGTGGGCTGGCCCGCCTGTGGCGAAACAGATATTATGGAATATGTGGGGTATCAGCCCAACAAAGTTCACGCTACCGTTCATACCCCGGCTGGTTATGGAAACAATGCAAATGGCAGTGAAAAAACGCTGGAAACAGCTGAAGAGGAGTTTCATGTGTACGGACTCATATGGACAGAAAAAGAAATGATTTTCTATACCGATTCGCCTGAAAATGTGACCCATAAATATAATCCACCCACGAAAACAGAAGACAACTGGCCCTTTGATAAAGCTCAGTTTTTTATTCTGAATGTGGCAGTGGGTGGCAACTGGGGCGGAGCCCAGGGAATCGATAATTCCATCTTCCCGCAAAGCATGGAGATTGACTACCTGCGTGTGTATCAACCTGAAGAATGAAGAGCAAATAAAGAGCCAGGAACAAAGAGCAAAGAGCCAGGACAGGTGGAAATGAATTAACGCGGAGGCGCGGAGGGACAAAGAAGAATATCAGCGTTTTAGCGCCTTGGAGCTGAAAATGTAGCGAAGTTTCATATTGCTGAAAAGGATTGAAATTGAAAACTTAAATTAAAATAGCGTCTAATGAAAAATTTAATAACGATCATTTTAATTGGAATAACTATCGCAATGGGAGCGTGTGTCGACCAGGTTAATTCCAGCAAAATGAACGATAAAAAAATACTCGATCTTATCTCTCAAATGACCATGGAAGAAAAGATCGGGCAAATGCAGCAAATAAATGGCTCTGGCGGACAGATTCCCGGTCAGTTGAAAGAAGAGATAAAAGCCGGAAACGTAGGCTCTGTTTTAAATGAAGTAGATGTAAAAACGGTGAACGAAATACAACGAATTGCCCGGGAAGAAAGTCGCCTGGGGATTCCTGTCCTCATAGGCCGTGATGTAATCCATGGTTTTAAAACGGTATTTCCAATTCCCCTGGGACAGGCAGCTACCTGGAATCCTGATTTGGTAAAAAAGGGTGCGGGGATTGCCGCCAAAGAGGCCTGGTCGTCGGGTGTGAACTGGACTTTTGCGCCAATGATCGACATCAGCCGCGATGCCCGATGGGGGCGTATTGCTGAAAGCTGTGGCGAAGATCCCTACCTCACTTCGGTGATGGGTGTTGCCATGGTGGAAGGATTCCAGGGAGAAAACCTGGGTGACGACGGATCCATACTGGCCTGTGCCAAGCATTTTGCGGGATATGGTGCCGCCGAAGGCGGCCGCGATTACAACACAACATTAATTCCTGAAGGAGAATTACGAAACATTTACCTGAAATCCTTTCAGGCTGTTGAAGAAGCCGGGGTGGGAAGTTTTATGTCGGGATTTAACGATTTAAACGGAGTACCGGCAACAGGCAACCGCTTTTTGCTTCGCAAAGTATTGCGCGATGAATGGAAATTCGACGGATTTGTGGTGAGTGACTGGGCATCGATTACCGAAATGATAGCCCATGGTTTTGCAGCCGATGACAGGGATGCTGCCTTAAAAGCAATTACTGCAGGTGTGGATATGGAAATGGCAAGCACTTCGTATAAAACCTATTTGAAAGAACTGACCGATGAAGGGAAGATAGATGAGAGATTACTGGATGAAGCGGTTTACCGCATTCTGAAAATCAAATTTGATCTGGGCCTTTTCGATGATCCCTATGTGAAGGAAGAGGATCAGAATAAATTCGCATTGCCCGAATACCTGGAGGCAGCAAAGGAAGCTGCCACACAAAGTATAGTACTGCTAAAAAACGAAAAAAGCATATTGCCTCTTGCACAGGATCTAAAAAAAGTGGCGCTTATTGGCCCAATGGCCGATCAGAAATACGAGCAACTGGGAACCTGGGTATTTGATGGGGACAGGGAGCTGAGCATTACACCACTGGAAGCACTGACGGCAAAATTAGGGGAAAACAGAGTATTGTTTGCCGAGGGACTGGGCTATAGCCGCTCAAGAGATAAATCGAAGTTTCCGGCTGCAGTTTCTGCAGCTAAAAATTCCGATTTAGTGATCATGTGTTTGGGGGAAGAGGCAATAATATCGGGGGAGGCACATTGTCGTGCTTCCCTTGATTTGCCTGGTGCACAAAAAGAATTATTGGAAGAAGTGGCCAAAACCGGCAAACCAATTGTTTTGGTGATTCTGGCAGGCAGACCGCTGGCATTAAGTGAAGAGTTTGAACTTGCCGAAGCCGTACTTTACTCCTTTCACCCGGGAACAATGGGAGGTCCTGCACTTGCCGATTTATTACTGGGCAAAGCCGTTCCATCCGGAAAACTTCCGCTTACTTTCCCAAAAGCAGCAGGACAAATTCCATTTTATTACAATCACAAAAACACAGGTCGTCCGGCAAATCCCGATTCATGGAAATACATCGATGATATTCCGCTAAATACCTATCAGACCTCATTGGGTAACGAATCGCATTATCTCGATTTGGGTTACGAACCGCTTTATCCCTTCGGTTATGGCCTTTCTTACACCACTTTCGAATATGAAAACCTGAAAATAGAAACTCCAAAAGTAAATATAGGAGATGAAATAGTAGCGTCGGTTACCCTCGCGAATGCAGGTAATTTTGAAGCTACAGAAGTGGTGCAGCTCTATGTGAGAGATTTGGTGGGATCGGTTACCCGACCTGTGAAAGAATTAAAAAGGTTCAAAAGAATCAGCTTAAAACCCGGAGAGACAAAGGAGATAACATTCAGTCTAAATACCTCGGAGCTGGCATTTTATAACCAGGAAATGCAAAATGTGGTGGAACCCGGCGAGTTTAATTTATGGATTGGCGGGAATTCCCTGGCAGAATTACAGGGAACTTTTGTAGTTGAATAAATGGAATAAATGAAAGGTCTGCAGGACCGGTTGGTTCGCGGGCCATTAAAACAGGCAATTAAAAACGAATGAGAGAGATATTTTTAGGAGATACAGGGCTTAAGGCAAGGGAGAATACGGTTGAAGGAGGCTTTGTTGAGATTGGCAACGAAAAGTTCTACAAAATCAGCAATTACAATGAAATGCCCGATTTCTTTATGACCATTGTTAGTGATTCGAACCACTGGATGTACCTTTCCAGTAACGGAGCATTAACCGCAGGCAGAAAGAACCGCGACAATGCTTTATTCCCTTATTATACGGTGGATAAGATTCACGATTATAAAGGAAAAACCGGAAGTAAAACGCTTTGTTTAATCGAAAAGAATAACAAGACTTATTTGTGGGAACCTTTTTCTGATGAAGCAGAAAAGGTGTACAAAATTGAGCGTAACCTTTACAAGAGTATTTACGGCAACAAAATAATTTTTGAAGAGTACAATCTCGACCTTGAAGTGAGTTTTCAGTACGGATGGTATAACAGCGAAAAGTTTGGCTGGATAAAAAAATCAACCATTCAAAACAGGGGTAATACCCCGCTTACAACTGAGGTATTGGATGGGATCCGGAACTTACTTCCCTATGGTGTTGATTATCCATTCCAGAATGAGTATAGCAACCTCCTGGATGCCTACAAAAAGAACGAACTCCTGGCCGGGAGTAAGCTGGGATTGTTTGTGCTTAGCTCCATTCCTGTTGACCGTGCCGAGCCAAGCGAAGCCTTAAAAGCAACCACTGTATGGTCGGTTTTACCGGTTAGTGAGGCCAGTTACCTGGTCTCCGACAGGCAGTTGGAAGCTTTTAAAAGAGGGCAGGCAGTTGAAACCGAACCGGATATTCGGGCAGCCCGTGGAGCCTATTACATAAATGTTACTTTGAGGCTCAGCAAAGAAGAAAAAAAAGAATGGTACATGGTAGCCGAGGTAAACCAGGATGCTGCCAATGTTGCTGATCTGGACAATTTCATAAAAAGTGAAAAAAACATCGTTGAGCAGCTAAATGAAGATATTGCCAAAGGCACGCAGAACCTGGTTGAAATTGTTGCCAGTGCCGATGGTTTGCAATTGGGTAACGAAGAAATGGGATTTGCCCGTCACTTTTCAAATACCCTTTTCAACATCATGCGTGGGGGTATTTATACCGATGGGTATACCTTTTACACAGAAGATTTCAAACTCTATATTAAACAAACCAACAGGGGCATTGCACAACATTTCACAAAAGAAATGGAGGCATTGCCCGAAGAAATTAAGCAAAGTGAGTTGCTGGAGTGGGCTAGAGAAAGCGGTAGTGCTGAATTGGAGCGGATTTGCTTTGAATATCTGCCGCTGACTTTTAGTCGACGCCATGGTGATCCAAGCCGTCCGTGGAACCAGTTTTCCATCGAAACCAAAAATGAGGACGGCAGCGATAAACTAAATTACCAGGGGAACTGGCGCGATATCTTCCAAAACTGGGAGGCGCTTAGCCTCTCCTATCCTGAATACATTGAAGGAATAATTGCCAGGTTTGTAAATGCATCAACCGCCGATGGTTACAATCCCTATCGCATTACCCGTGAGGGAATGGACTGGGAATGCCCCGATCCGGATGATCCATGGGCTTACATTGGCTACTGGGGTGATCACCAGATTATTTATTTGCAAAAGTTTCTGGAGCAGTCGGAAGCCTATCATCCGGGCAAACTGGATGAATTGCTGGCAAAAGAAATATTTGTTTATGCCAATGTTCCCTATCGCATAAAGTCGTTCGACGATTTGGTGGCCAATCCCAAAGACACGATTCGTTTCGATGCGGAGTTAAATGCAGAAATTAAGAATCTGGCCCGGGAAACTGGTGCTGACGGGAAACTGATATATGGCAAAGACGGCGCGATTTACAAGGTTAATCTGATGGAGAAAATACTGTCGACCTTGTTGTCGAAGCTGAGTAACTTTATTCCCGAAGCCGGAATCTGGCTAAACACCCAGCGTCCTGAATGGAACGATGCAAACAATGCGCTTGTGGGCAATGGGGTTTCAATGGTTACGCTGTATTACATACGGCGGTTTTTAAAATTCTGGGAAAACAAGTTCACAGAAATGCAGATTGAATCCTTCGCGATCTCGGAAGAACTGAAGGTGCTTTTCGAGAAAATATTCGGGCTTTTCCAGTCAAATACGGCCTTGCTGTGCTCAGGATTTTCGGATGAAGACCGCTATACTTTCACAAAAGTACTGGGTGAAGCAGGAAGCGAATACCGCCATACCGTTTACCGGGATTATTTCTCGGGAAAGAAGCAGGAAATTTCCATGGAAGATTTATCCGGTTTTGTTGCTCTTGCGTTGGAATATATCAATCAATCCATTGAAAAAAATAAACGTGAAGACGGGCTGTACCATGCTTACAACCTGGTTTCCTTTGGCAGCAACAGTATCACCATCCGTTATTTGTACGAAATGCTTGAGGGGCAAGTGGCAGTACTTAGCTCGGGAGCTTTGAGTACAAGCGAAAGCCTTGAGGTAATGGATGCCTTAAAAGCCAGCAAGCTCTTCCGCCAGGATCAGTACAGTTACATTCTTTACCCCGACCGCGAACTGCCACGTTTTGTGGAGAAGAACCGGATTCCTGCTGATGAGCTGGGGAAATCAAATTTGCTTAAAAAACTTCTTGCTGAAAATGAGCACACGGTTTTAAGGAAAGATGAAGCGGGCAATTGTCATTTCAACGGTACCTTCCGAAATGCAGATGTTTTGCGTGAGGCGCTGGAAAATCTGGACAGCAAAAAATATGCTACCCTCATTGAGCAGGAAAAGAAACAGGTTCTGGATATTTACGAAAAAATGTTCGACCACCAGTCTTTTACCGGGCGTTCGGGAACTTTTTATGGTTATGAAGGGCTGGGGAGTATATACTGGCACATGGTTTCAAAACTTTTACTGGCAGTGCAGGAATGCTTTGTTCATGCTGTATCCGAAAATGCTGACCAGGCCATTCTTGGGCGCATTAAAGACCATTATTACGAAATTAAGGCAGGCATTGGCTTGTATAAATCACCCAAACTATATGGTGCTTTCCCAAGCGATGCCTATTCGCATACACCGGCAAATGCAGGTGTGAAACAACCCGGTTTAACCGGGCAGGTAAAAGAGGATTTCATTTCCCGTTTTGGGGAATTGGGACTTTATGTTCGTAAGGGACGAATCACTTTTGATTCTTCCTTGCTGAACAAAAATGAAATCCTGAAGGAAACCGCGCAATTTACCTATTTCGACGTAAAGGGAACCAAACAGGAATTAATGCTGTCTGCCAATCAATTGGCCTTTACTTTTTGCCAGGTTCCGGTGGTGTACCAAATTGGAGAAAAAGAAGAGTTAAGGATTATATATAGCGACGGCAGGGATAAGGTTGTGGCGTCTCATACTCTTGATGCCGATACCAGCGCCCTGATTTTTTCCCGTTGCGGAGAGGTACGGAAAGTAGAAGTAATGGTCTCTTTTTAGTGGAAATGAATATTAACCGCAGAGGTAAAAAGAAAACCTCAGCGTCTTGGCGCCTTGGCGGTGAAAAATATGGTGAAGTTTCTTCGTGGTGCAAAATAGTGGAAATGAACATTTAATTTAAAATATAGTCAAGTGAGAAAACGAGGATGAAGAATTTAAGGACGCAGCCAAAAGGACAAATTTTCATCTTGTGTCTTGCGTCTTGATTCTTGTGTCTTGATTCGAATGATTAGCAAATGAGAGAAATTATACAAAAGATTATATGGCTTGGCATCGTGCTGTTAGCAGTGGTTTTGGTAAATGCATTTGCCCCTGAAAGGGATAAAAGCGAAGAAACCACTATGATGAATCGTGCAAATACGCAGCCTGTTCAACAACAAGAAAAGGATTTATTGGC
>JBFEWU010000030.1:0-22363 GCA_041546215.1 Draconibacterium sp.
CGTTTCATGGCCTGAAGAACTTTTTCTTCTCCAATTTCAAACCGGGCTTTCAAATTATTGTGGATTACTTCAGTTCCTTCAGAAAGATTTTTTCTGAAAGCAATATAGAAATTAGGGAAATTCACATTGTTTAAGACTTTGTATGTTCCATAGCCTTGTTTTTCCATGGTTTTCTTATTGAAATCCATAAAAACAGGTTTTTCAAAGGCCTGGACAACCCTGTCTTGCAATCCTGCCGAAATGTCCAGCTCATTATTTTCGACCGAAAGTACCAGGTTGGCAAAGGTTGCAGGTGCGATATAGATTTCGTAAAAAAGGCAAAGCGCTTTTAAACAGGCCGTTAAAATGGCACTCGATCCTGCCAGTCCCAAACGTAAAGGAATGTTCGAATTATAGCTAATTGTAAAATTCTTGCTTGCCAGCTGAATATTATTTTTTGTACAATATTCGTAAAACACTTTAACCATACCTTTCAGCAAACGCATTCCCCCATAGTAGCCGGCAAAATTTATATCATCAACCAGGGCCTGCATGTCTTTGTACGAAGTCACGTCGAGGCGTTGTGGTTTTATTTCTAAATCAGGAGTTTGATACAGCTGTACCCTGGCCACAAAATTGGAAAAAACAAAAGCTATTGTTTTTCCAAAATATCCATCGGATGGATTACCAATTACTGCTGCCCGGGGGTATGAATACGTTTCAATAATCATTTTTGACTTTTTTCAGGCCGCAAAATTAAGAATTCCATTGGTTTACCGCAGCCAAATTGAATTCATTTTCAATGTTTTTTGCCGCAGGTGTGTAAAGAAACTCCAATTCCTTTGCAAAATGCCCGGTAACTTTGTCGCGAACCATTTTCATGGTAGCATTGAGCATTTTATTATCCGTTGTAAATGCTTCAGGTAAAACTGAAATGGTTGCCGGCAGCCAGCGTTCGGGGAATTCACCAGCAAACTTGCCGCCTTTTTTGTAATGGTTAATTTCGCTTTGTATAATGTCAAGTGTTGCTTTATTGCCTTCGTCGGATCCTTTTTGTATTCCACGGCTTTTTAATTCGCGGTTAATGGCTTCTATATCGGGAACAATCATGCCAACGGTATATGGATTTTGATTGTTGTAAAGCATGGCTTGCTGAATAAATGGCGATTGGTCGACAATGGCTTCTTCGATGCCTTCGGGGCTGTATTTTTCTCCATCGTTTCCAATGAGTAAACTTTTGAAACGACCCAATACATATAAAAATCCATCTTTACCCATGTAGCCCATGTCGCCGGTGTGCAGCCAGCCATTTCTAAGAGTTTCGGCTGTGGCTGAAGGGTTATTCCAATATCCAAGCATAACATTATCGCCCTTTACTACTATTTCGCCTTTCACTCCGGTGGGCATTTCATTGCCGTTGTCGTCTAAAATTTTCAGTTCGAGATTTTTTACCAATTTCCCTGATGATCCGAATTTCACGTCGTGGGGAACATTGGATGAGATAACGGGAGCGGCTTCGGTTAAGCCGTAACCCTGGCAAACCGGCATTCCGATGGCGTAGAAAAAGCGTTGCAGTTCGATGTCGAGCAAGGCACCACCGCCAACAAAAAACTCAAGATTTCCTCCAAAACCTGCACGTATTTTTTTAAATAAAATAGCATCAAACAGCCAGTAAAGCGGTTTCAGGAAGAAGCGAAAGCCTTTGCCTCTATTATTCCCATGGCCGTTGTGTGCATAGGCAATTTTTAGGGCAAAGCGGAAAACTTTATACAGCGTTTCTCCTTTCTTCCGAATACCGGATTCAATATTTTTTCTGAATGTTTTTGAATAAGCCGGAACGCTCATCATCAAAGCGGGTTTAATTTCCTGAATATTTTTAGGAATATTCTTCAGGGTTTCCAAGGGCGTTTTTCCAACCTGTACCGACGCAATACTGGCACCCTTATACATGAAAACATATAAGCATGTAGTGTGTGCGAACGCATGATCCCAGGGCAAAATAGCCAGGGTTGTCCATTCGGTTTTCAAATCCATTAATGAGTTTGCCTGAACGACATTGGCGGCATAGTTCAAATGCGTAAGCATAATTCCTTTGGGATCAGCTGTTGTGCCTGATGTGTAAGAGATATTCGCAACATCATCGGGCTGAACCGCTTTCCATATGGCCTCCACCTTTTCCGTATTATTTTTCCTGAATTTTGCTCCATCCTTTAACAGATCCCGATAATCCACATTATTGTCGTCAGCGTTTTCAAAGCCATCCAGGTAAATTACTTTTTCAAGATCGCTTAATTCATTGCGAATGGCTTCAACTTTAGCTTCGTGTTGTTTCGATACGAAAATATATTTGGCACCGCTGTGTTTTAATCGGAAAGAAAGTTCGTTGTCCTGCAGACGGATGGATAGGGGAACATTGATTCCACCTGCATATAACATCCCAAGTTCACTGATGATCCAGTCGTTTCTGCCATCTGCAACCAAACCGGCACGATCGCCTTTTTCAAATCCCAATTGAATTAGTCCGGCAGCCAGATCAAGTACTTGCTCCCTGGTTTGTTTGTAGGTAGTTGGTTCATACCGGCTTTTTGTTTTTTCCCATAGGTAAACATTGTCGGGGTAATTGGCTACGGCCGTTTCGAATAATTCAATGATGGTTTTCATGTTATTGATTTAGTTCTTGATTGCTATCAAAAGTAAGAAAAAATCCAATACTAAATTATTTATGTATTGATGGTAATTGTTGATTTTATTTTCCAGTTAATGGTTAGAATCCTGGATTTTATTGCATAGGGCAAAGAACCAAGAACATAGGGCAAAGAACCAAGAACAAAGAACCAAGAACAAAGAGCAAAGAACAAAGAGCAAAGAGCAAAGAAATAGTGTTCAGCAAACAGGATATCTGGATTTTCGGATATTCAGATTGCTGGATGTCTGAATCTATTGACCAAGCCATTAATCAGTAATCAATAATAATTAATCAATTCTTCCGTCTTCGGTCTCCGGTCTCCGGTCTTTTCCGTTGTCATTGTTGTCGTTGTTGTCCCGTTGTCACCCAGAGCGGAGTCGAAGGGTGGTTTCGGGAATTTCAGATTAATCAATGCTTCGACTCTGTCCGTCAGCCGACGGACCATCTCCGGTCTACGGACTTCCGTCTTATCTATTACCGATGCATGGTGGTTTATTCTGTACTAAATTTGTAAACTGTTTTCTGATCGTAGGTTTCGCCCGGTTTTAGCAGAGTAGTGGGGAAGTCAGGCTGGTGAACAGAATCGGGATAATGCTGTGTTTCCAGAGCGATGCCTGAAAAACTGCCAAAACATTTTACTCCGTCAATTTCCAGTTCCGGATTCCAGTAGCCGGTATAAACCTGCATTCCCGGCTGAGTAGTATATACTTCCATTGTTCTACCGCTTTTTTCTTCCCGTAAAGAAGCGGCTAATTTTAGTTCACCGTTTTCATTGTCTAAAACAAAGTTGTCATCATATCCCATTTCAAGCCCGGCCTCGTTTATTTTTTTGGGGCTGGTAAAATCATAAGCAGTTCCCACAACCGGTACAATTTTCCCCGTAGGAATTTGATCAACCATTTCTGTCATTTTGGTTGCCGTTAGTTCCAATACGTGATTCAGGATTTTTTCTTTTTGGCCCGTCAGGTTAAAATAACTGTGGTTGGTAAGGTTTACTACGGTTGTTTTATCGGTTTTGGCATAATACTGAATACCCAGTTCACTGTTTTCATTCAAGGTATATATGCAGGACACATCCAGTTTGCCGGGGTAATTTTCTTCTCCGTCAGGACTGGTATAAGTTAGTTCAACGCCAACTTCGGTTTCTGTCTCGATAACTTTAGCCGCAAATATTTTGCGGTCGAAACCAACAGTGCCACCGTGCAGATGGTTTGGTCCGTTGTTAATAGCCATTTCGTAGGTTTTGCCCTCAATTTCCAGGTGACCTTTGGCAATGCGGTTTCCGAAACGGCCGATAATTGCTCCAAAATAAGGATAGCTTCCCAGGTATTCTTCAGTTAAATAGTGTTCCAGTTTTTCGAAACCACAAACCACATTCTCCACTGTCCCGTTTTTATTTGGCATATCAATGGCGGTAATTATGGCTCCATAGTTGGTAATTTTTACGGTTATTTTATCGTTCGAAAGCGTGAACAGCTCAACCTGGCTGCCATCCTGCAATTGACCAAAGGTAGTTGATGTAATCTTCATGGTTAAATTTTTTTGGATTTGAGGCATGTGTATCGAGTGCAAAGCCCAATATATACATCACCTCAATCGCATTAATAATTATCTTGTTTAAAAGATTAAAATTACTTAATTCTTAAGTAGTAAAATCTTGCGCAGCACAAAAATGCAAAAATAGATCTATAGCTGGTAGGTACTGGTAGTGTTTTAAAACATCATTTTCTCCAAAAAAACTTCTACTTTTGTGTAAACTTAAAACTAAATGGCAAAGAAAAGAGTAATCGTTGTCGATCCTGCTTCGTCGAAACCTAAATACAAGCAAATCATTGATTCAGTGTGTTTTGGGATTGAACAAAAGAGCTTGAAGAAAGGGGATAAAATACCCTCTATTAATCAGATTTGTGCCGATTTTAATCTGAGCCGCGACACCGTAATGCTGGCTTTTAATGCCTTAAAAGAAAAGGGCGTTTTGCTGGCCCGACCCGGGAAAGGGTATTATATTGATTCCACAGAAATATACCACGATGAAAAAATATTCGTGCTCTTCGACGAGTTAAATGCTTTTAAAGAGGACTTGTACAATTCGCTTATAAGTGTCTTAAAGGGCAAGGCTAGTGTTGATGTGTTTTTTCACCATTTTAATTACAAAGTATATAAAAATCTCATTGCCGACAGTATGGGGCATTACACCTCCTATATAATAATGCCAGCTACTTTTGATAATACCAGCCAGCTGGTTTCCAAAATTCCCAAAGAGAAAGTTTTTATTCTTGATCGTTTAAAAACCGATTTGAAAAATTACCCGGTGGTATACCAGGATTTTGAACAGGATTTTTACGATGCTTTGGTTGATGGAATGCCTTTATTGAAAAAATACAGGAAGCTCATTTTTGTGAATCCGGGTGGTAAGGAGCCTTTGGAAAGGACAAGTGGTTTTGAACGCTTCTGCAAAGAAAATAATTTCCAGTATGCTGTGGAGAAGTCGCTTGCCGGAATAAAACCATCCATATACGAAGCTTATTTTTTAATTTCTGACCATGACCTGGTGGAGCTGGTCAAGATAGCTAAGTATTACAAAATGAAACTGGGTAAGAAATTTGGGATCGTATCCTTTAACGACACCATGTTGAAGGAGGTTGTTTCGGGTGGTATAACCACCATCTCGACCGACTTTAAAGCGATGGGGAAAACACTGGCAAAAATGGTGCTGAACAGAAGTGTTGAGCAGGTAAGAAATGATTCGAACCTGATCATTCGCAATAGTTTATAAATGAAAATGTGCTATGCAACATTATTTGCAGATATACAAACATCGTTATAAAAACTATATTTGCACCCAACCAGTACCCACCAGTTAGATGTAAGGGAATTGTGCGGGAAATTGGAGGAAATACCAAAGGAAGAAAGAGAAATAGTATTTAAAAATAAATTAAATCAACACAGATTATGACAAAAATTAATGGCTTAATTGAAAAGATCAATGGTGGAAATAATCCCTTGTTTGAGGAACTATATGGAACCGATGCTGCGATATTAAAAGAACAAGCCGACAGGTATGCGGCTTTGATGGCTGATTTTGAAGCTACTTATGGAGTTGATGATGTAAGTTTATTTAGCTCGCCAGGACGTACCGAAATTGGTGGTAACCATACCGACCACAATTATGGTCGCGTTCTTGCAGGTGCGGTAAACCTGGATAATATTGCTGTTGCTGCTCCAAACGGAACAAATACGGTACGTATTAAATCAGCCGGTTATCCTGAATTTCAAGTCGAGCTTTCCGGTTTTCAACCCGATGAAGATGATTATTATACTTCTACTTCATTGGTAAAAGGTATTGCTGCAAAAATGCAGGAAAGTGGATATAAAATTGGCGGTTTTGATGCCTGTATTGAAGGTCGGGTTCCCAAAGGTTCAGGTTTAAGTTCATCGGCTTCATTCGAGGTATTGATTGGTGCCATCATGAGCGAACTTTTCAACGATGGAAAAATGGGTGCAGTTGAAAATGCCATCATTGGTCAGTGGAGTGAAAATAATTACTTCGGTAAACCATGTGGTTTGATGGATCAAACTGCTTGTGCCTGTGGCGGATTAATAACCATCGATTTTAAAGATCCGGCAAATCCAATTGTAAAAGAAGTTGATTTTGATTTTGTTTCCACAGGATACTCGTTGGTGATCACCGATGTTGGTGGAGGGCATGATGATCCTGCATCGCAGGCTGAATATGCTTCACTTCCAACGGAAATGAAAGCGGTTGCTGCAGAGATGGGAGCCACTGTGCTTCGCGAAGTTACCCTGGAACAGATTGTAGAGAAGATTCCTGAAATCCGCGAAAAAACAGGCGACCGTGCCATTTTACGTGCCTATCACTTCCAGGGAGATAACGCCCGGGTTGTGAAGCAAGTTGAGGCATTGGAGAACAACGATTTTCAGTCGTTCTTAAGCATGGTAGTTGAATCGGGTTATAGTTCATACATGTACAATCAAAACATTTTTGATGTAGTGCATAAAGACGAGCAAGTGGTTTCCCTGGCACTTGCACTTAGTGAAATGGTATTGAAAGGATCGGGAGCATGGCGTGTACACGGTGGTGGATTTGGCGGTACGATTCAAGCCTTTGTTCCGCAGAACAAATTGGATGAGTACGTGAAAACATTGGAGCATGTTTACGGGGAAGGTAAATGTCACAAGTTGTTTATACGTGCAAAAGGTTCTGTAAAACTGGATCTTTAATCGAGAAATAAGAGCAATATAGGATTAGTCCAAATTCCTGCCACCTGATTTGAACAGTTTGTAATTTTTTTCAAAAGTGCAATTATTTGTAAGTCAGTATATTGTGAGCATGAGTGGGAGATATGAAGTAAAAATAACTGCTAAAAGTTTCCTATATCCAACGATATTTTAACTTTGAGGGCGAAATATGAAACTTATCCCGAAATACCGGGATAAGTTATTTCTTTTTTGACCTGTATTAACTACTGAAAAATTTGATGAGTTTTAACATAGAAGACCATCCGCACAAGCGGTATAATCCTTTAAATGGAGAATGGATATTGGTGTCACCACACCGATCGAAACGACCATGGCAAGGGCAGGTCGAAAAAACACTCGAGGCTGAAAGGCCAAAATACGATCCGGGTTGCTATCTGTGTCCCGGCAATGAGAGAGCCGGGGGGAAGGTGAATCCCGACTACAAAGGAACTTTTGTATTCACCAATGATTTTAGCGCACTGTTAACCGATACTCCGGATGGGGGAATAGACGAGGGTGAACTTTTCCAGGCGGAAAGTGAAAGTGGTATTTGTAAAGTAATCTGTTTTAGCGAAGATCATAGTCTTACCATTCCTGAAATGGAAGTAGGTGCCATTCGTGAAGTGGTTGATTTGTGGTGCGAGCAATTTGCCGAGTTAGGAAGCAATGGGAACATTAATTACATCCAGATTTTTGAAAATAAAGGTGCAATAATGGGCTGCTCAAATCCACATCCGCACGGACAGATCTGGTCGTCGAAAGGAATTCCCACCGAGCCTGCCAAAGAAAGTAAAACACAACAGGCCTATTTTGAAAAACATGGTCGTACCTTATTGGGGGACTATGTAAAAGCCGAATTGGAGAAAGAGCATCGCATACTGGCCGAAAATGATTCTTTTGTTGCTCTAATTCCTTTCTGGGCCGTTTGGCCGTTTGAGGCAATGATTGTCAGCAAACGTGCCGTTCAGAATATTCTGGAATTGGATGATGCAGAAAAAACCGGATTTGCAGATATGTACAAACAACTTACTGTAATGTACGATAATTTGTTCGAAACGTCTTTTGCCTACTCAGCAGGCCTTCACCAGGCACCTTGCGATGGGGAAGAGCATCCTGAATGGCATTTGCACATGCATTTTTATCCACCCTTATTGCGTTCGGCCAGTGTTAAAAAGTTTATGGTTGGTTACGAAATGTTGGGTACACCTCAGCGAGACATAACGGCTGAAGGAGCTGCAAAGCGACTGCGGGATTTGGCCAAAGTTCATTATAAAAATCAATAATTTTCTAATTCTAAAAATCAATAAAAATTTATTATGGAAACAAGACAGAATTACACGGTCCCTATTATTATGATGATCTTACTCTTTGGTATGATCGCATTTGTTACCAACCTGGCTGCACCAATGGGTGTTGTGTTAAAATCGCAGTTTGCCGTAGGCAACTTTATGGGAATGTTGGGTAATGCGGCAAACTTCATTGCCTATGGTGTTATGGGTATTCCCGGCGGTATTCTACTGCAACGAATCGGATACAAAAAAACAGCTCTAATTGCAATTGCTGTTGGTTTTATTGGTGTCGCTATTCAATTTTTATCAGGACATGTTGGCCAGGGATCAGCATTTTTAGTGTATCTGATAGGTGCTTTTGTTTCAGGTTTTTCAATGACTTTATTAAATACAGTTGTAAACCCCATGCTTAATACCTTAGGTGGTGGAGGTAACAAAGGAAACCAGCTTATTCAGGTTGGTGGATCTTTCAACTCGGTAATGGCTACTTTTACTCCTACCTTTGTAGGTATATTAATTGGAGAAGCCACAAAAGCACAAATTTCAGACATTTTCCCGGTTATGTACATTGCCATGGGAATTTTTGCCCTTGTTTTCTTTGTACTGCTGGGCGTAAAAATTCCTGAACCAAGTATCGAATTTGCCAAAGAACCCCTAAAAAACTTAATGTCGGGAGCTATGAAATACCGTCACTTTGTATTGGGTGCCATTGGTATTTTTGTTTATGTAGGAGTTGAGGTAGGTGTTCCTGGAACGATGTTTTTCTGGCTTTCAGAAGTTCCTGAAGTTGGCCCTACAACTGCAGGATTTGTTGGAGGTACATATTGGTTGCTGATGTTAGTTGGTCGTTTGATCGGTGCTTCCATTGGTGGTAAAGTATCCAGTAAAACCATGTTAACCCTGGCTTCGTTTGTTGGCTTGATTTTAGTGCTTGCTGCTATTTTCTTCCCAACCACTACAATGGTAGATTTACCTGTAATGAAAAGAACGGCAACAGGAATGCTTTCATTCGGACTGTCAGAGGTTCCGATTAACGCCATGTTCCTTGTTTTGGTTGGTTTATGTACCTCAATTATGTGGGGAGGAATTTTCAACCTTGCCGTTGAAGGATTAGGTAAATATCTTGCCGCTGCATCAGGAATTTTCATGACCCTTGTAATTGGTGGGGGACTTCTTCCACTGTTACAAAATGCGGTTGCCGATGCGGCTGGTTTTATCCCAAGTTATTGGGTAATGTTTGGCGGTTTGGCCTACTTGTTATTCTATGCACTAATTGGCAGTAAAGTAACTAAACGTGCCGACGGCGTATCAGTCTAATTGATATACTCCTGTAATCAGGACTTAATATAAATCAATTCGGGATTATCCCAAAAAGCCACTCATTTTTATGAGTGGCTTTTTTAGTGGTAGAATTAGGCTTTTCTTATGAGAAGAAAACAACTGTTATGGATTTAAACTTGGCTATTTTTTTTATTTTAGCAACTCTAATTCTTGAATATGTACGACATTATTGGTGATGTTCATGGACATGCCTCCCTATTAAAAATGCTTTTGTTAAAAATGGGGTATGTAAAAACCAACGGAAGTTATTCTCATCCAAGCCGAAAAGCGGTCTTTATTGGTGATTTTATAAATCGTGGTCCTGAAATACGCAAAACCATCAGGCTGATACGAGCCATGGTGGAAGATGGGAATGCCTATGCAATTCTTGGAAACCATGAGATCAATGCCATAATATTTCATTTAAAGGACAAACAAGGATCTGCTTTGGTAAAAAAGCCAAGCAAATATTTTCTTCCGCTATTTAAAACGATTAATGAATATGTTTCAGATGCGCACGAATGGAATGAGCATTTAAAATGGATGCGCAGCCTGCCATTATATCTCGATTTTGGCGATATTCGCATAGTACATGCCTGTTGGTCGGATGATGCGGTAGAGCTTGCCGGTTCAATTTATGAAGATGGAAGAATACGTAAAAAAGTATTTCGCCGGATTCATAAGAAATCGGATTCTGAACTTACAAAAGCAATATGGTTGTTAACCAAAGGAGTTAGCCTGAAAATGCCGGGCGATTTAAGAATACTCAACAATAAAGGCGTATCGCCAAGATCGATTCGGATACGTTGGTGGGATGGAGCCGGAGATAAAACCTTTGGAGAGCTGTCGTTCGAGAGTAAGTTTAAATTGCCCGAATATACCGTTCCCTGTGAGATCTTGCCCGAAACTTATCCCTATGCCGACGATGCTCCTCCTGTTTTTATTGGTCATTATTGTCGTGGCAAGGGGCCTCACATTGTGAAGGCTAATGTATGTTGTGTCGATTCTTGTGTTACCGGGACGAAAACCTTAATGGCGTATCAATGGAAGGGAGAGAAAGAGCTCACAATGAATAATTTAATAAGAGTTGGAGAGCAAAATAAGCGTTTATCGTATTGATTATCAATATGATAAATAAATTTGCAAAAAAATTATTTTTTGTATTGCAGGAAAAAAAAGAAAGTATATATTTGCATCACCTTTGCAAAGGGCAATTAAGCCCGAAATCAAAGGGAAGTTCTAAAAAAACGGTGGCGTAGTTCAGTTGGTTAGAATGCCGGCCTGTCACGCCGGAGGTCGCGAGTTCGAGTCTCGTCGTCACCGCTTATTTTTTTAAAAATATTTATTAGAACACTATTAATTGGTGGCGTAGTTCAGTTGGTTAGAATATCGGCCTGTCACGCCGAGGGTCGCGAGTTCGAGTCTCGTCGTCACCGCAAAAAGCTCAGACAAATGAGCGTCAAAAAACGAAAAAATGTGTAAGTCAACAACTTACGCATTTTTTTTTGTCCTGAAGCGACATTATACCGACAATCTATTGCCATTTTTAGACATAGTTGCGTTACCAAATCGTTACAGGAAAATGCAATAAATTTCTGTAACGATTTGAGTCATAAGTCTCTGAACTGTCGCGAATTGTCTTCTTGTAAGTAGCTTGAAATTGAATCAGTCAAATTAGATTTGTAACGAAAAGCTTCGCCAATTATTCTTTTGGCTGCAATTATCTGGTACCTGAAAATTTATAAGGATGGCAAGTACTGCACCTTTCCACATGCCATTGAATTTTTGAATAAAAAATACGCTGATATTTTTACCATCCTCACTTCATATCCTGAACTGGAAAACTACCTATCTCCATTTATGGATACTTTGATACCAGCCTCAAAAATAATACTCTAACTCAAGGAACTTTTGTGGGATCAGTTTCTGACAACTTTGACGAAAGAATTGAACAGAAAATATTTCATGCAGAGATTGTGGTTAACAATGAAAAAGTGGCAAAAGAAACCAAAGCTCATCGGGAAATACCTGTAATCACCAATTTTACTGATCAGAATGGTATCAATTAAATGAAAGCACAGATAGAGGACAATTATCTTCGGATAAAATCGGAAACGAAATAAATTGTTGTTGTTGAAATGAAAAGGATAAAAAATGATCCGGGATTAGCCATTTGGTTAAGGAATAAAAAGTGAGCGAATCAATACTATTCCAAAACTGGTTTTATATTAGATAATTGTTATATTTGACAAACTTTTAAGATGTATGAATTATTTGGAGTTTGAAAAAGCATTAAAAATTTTTCCTGTTTTTTCAGTAAAAGATATTCAAAAGCGATTCTCTGGCTTTGATAGCCGAAGGTTGGTGGAATGGCAACAAAAAGGGTACCTCTTGAAAATAAAAAGAGGATATTATTGTTTTTCCGAAAGAAACCGAGGGGAACATTTCTTGTATTTAGCAGCCAATAAAATCTATTCACCTTCCTATATCTCATTTGAAAGTGCTTTAGCATACTATGATTTAATACCTGAAGGTGTTTTTACTACTATTTCTGCCACAACAAAAAATACGGCAAACTATTCTACATCTCTTGGCGATTTTAGTTACAGGCATATAAAACCGTCCTTGTTTTTTGGATATAAATTACTGAAAGAGAAAGATTTTACCATTAAAATTGCTGAGCCGGAAAAAGTAATTCTCGACTATTTCTATATCAATAAAATAAATAGTTTTGAAGAAATGGAAGCAATACGATTTAACAAGATAATTGCAAACGAAATTATCAGTTTTGATAAACTCAGGATTTATCAAAAGGTGTTTAACTCAAAAATATTGGAAACCCGAATACAAATGTTTATTCAGATAATCAATGCTTAGCTTAAAAGAATTAAAACCGTATTACCCCGAATCGTTGCATGATTATGAACGATTTATCATTCGGGAATATCTTCAATATAAAATTTTGGAAATTGTCTTCGAAAGCCCTTATGAAAATAAGCTGGCTTTTCTGGGCGGAACTTGTTTGCGCATCGTACACAACAATAGCAGGTTTTCGGAAGACCTCGATTTTGATTATTTCGATCTAAGCATGAATGACTTTAGAGGTATTACCACTATTGTAAAAACGGAGCTTGAACGATTAGGCTATGAAGTTGAAATGCGCAATGTTACAAAGGGTGCATACCATTGTTATATCCGGTTTCCTGAAATATTGTTCAACGAAGGCCTGACACAACATAAAGAAGAAAAAATATTAATCCAGTTAGATGCTGAAGCCCATGATTTTTCCTATAAACCAGACCAGCCAATATTAAATAAGTTCGATGTTTTTACACAGATAAATGCAACACCCAAAGCTATTTTACTTGCCCAAAAATTTTATGCAGTTTTAAACCGCAAAAGAAATAAAGGGAGGGACTTTTTTGACATTGTTTCCCTGTTGAATCAGGAACAAATTCCCAACTATGAGTATTTGTTTGCAAAAGCAGGAATTGATTCCCCGGAAATGCTACGACAGCGAATTATCGAAAAATGCACTCAATTAGATATGAACGAAATGGCGCAAGATGTGAGTCCTTTTCTTTTTAATAAA
Source organism: Draconibacterium sp. (assembly GCA_041546215.1). Classification (GTDB taxonomy): domain Bacteria; phylum Bacteroidota; class Bacteroidia; order Bacteroidales; family Prolixibacteraceae; genus Draconibacterium. The sequence continues at coordinate 13,127 of JBFEWU010000030.1, forward strand.
AGGGATGAAAAAAAAGTTTTGTTATTTTCAAAATATATGGAGCAGGTTAATTTGGGTTGATGGTTAAACGTAAAATATTTCAGCGCTTTTTCATTTTTCGATGATCAGATTCTTCCATTTTATCCATGAATTTTTCTTTCATATGGGAAAAGGTCATCATTTTTCCCCGTGTTGCCATTTATAACGACATAAATGTAGTTGTCTGTACAGTAAATATCTTCAAATCCTAAAACAGTATCATCATTCCAAAAAAGCTGAATGCCATGATGAGATTCAGTTATTGAATATGTCGGTGGGTATATAACTTACTGACTGATTCGGTTAATCAACAGCCAGCGTATTGGCTGGGAAAGTTGAAATAGAGGAATATTTATTTTACTTTTAACAAAATTGTTCCAGATAATTACTTCAAAAAAATAAATCATGATAAAAAGATTAGCCTTACTGTTTGTTGTTTTGGTATTTGGCATTGGTAGTAATATTGCTCAAACAAAATCCATCCATAAATCTCCGAAACTTGCCGAAGTCAGTACTGAAAGTGTTGGGATATCAAGTGAACGTTTGGCTAAACTAGATGCCATGTGTGAAGAACAGGTTTCCAACGGAAATCTCCCCGGAATCGTTTCATTGGTCGCTCGAAATGGAAAAATCGTTCATTGGAAAGCCTATGGAATGGCAGAGAACCAGACTGGCAGGAAAATGGAGCGTGATGCTATTTTTCGTATCGCCTCGCAAAGTAAGGCCATAACTTCTACGGCGGTTATGATGCTTTGGGAAGAAGGTAAATTTCAACTGGATGACCCAATCTCGAAATATATTCCTGAGTTTAAAGGACAGCAGGTTTTGAAATCGTTTAAATACAGTGATACCACTTGGGTTGGAGAAGCTGTGAAAAATGAAATTACCATTCGCCATTTGTTAACGCATACCTCTGGTATTGGTTATGGAATTATCGATGGTGATGAGCGTATTAAAATGATCTACAAAAAGGCGGGGATAACCGACCTGTTTACTACTAAAAATGTAACCATAGCCGAAAGCGTAAAGAAACTATCAAAACTGCCTTTGCATCACGAACCGGGAGAAAAATTTACGTATAGTGAAGGACTTGATGTGTTGGGTTATTTTATTGAAATAGTGTCGGGAATGCCCTTTGATGAATTTTTGGAAAGTCATATTTTTACGCCATTGGGTATGGACGATACCCGCTTTTACCAGCCGGATGACAAAGCAAACCGGTTAGTAGCTGTTCAGCATAAGCTTAATGGAAAGTGGGAAAAATACCCCGTAACTTTTTACGATACCGATTACCCGGTCAAGGGAGCCCAAACCTTTTTTTCGGGAGGCGCTGGTTTAACGAGTACTGCAAAAGACTATGCTACCTTTTTACAAATGTATTTGAATGGTGGCGAATACAATGGCATACGATTATTGAGCCGTAAAACCATTGAAATTATTATGGCCAACCAGATTGGCGATATATGGGGCGAAAAGTCGGATATGAAACATGGATTGGCGTTTAATGTGGTTACCGCGATTGGCGAAGGCATGGGAGGTAAAGGTAGCCAGGGAACTTTCGAATGGGGCGGTTATTTTAATACCCAATATTTTGCTGATCCTCAGGAAAAAGTAATCGGGATCATTATGAAACAAACACAGGGACCGGTCAATGATCCTAGCTCCTGGAAATTCAGGCAGCTGATTTTCCAGGCTATTGATGACTAGGTAAAAACTTAACTGGCAGGTTTGTATTACCATTTTATTTATACCTGTTGCCCGGGAAATTACAAGTGAAACAGGGAAAACCGGAAAAGGATTTAAAAGGTGTCGCCCGGGCAATCCTGGAATTAATTGAATTATATTACATCAGTCAATATTAATTGAAATATACATAACTAAATGAGACGAATAACTATAATACTTTTCGCAATTGTACTAACTACGCAATCACAGGCCCAAAATAAAACCGATGTGAGTTTATTTATGCGTTCAGACAGTATACAACAGGCGGAAATTAGTGCAGAATCAGGCGATTTATTCAATACAATTGGACATCATGGTCCGGCGGTAGAGAACGAATGGATGGCCTTGCGACTTTATTTTAGCGACAAAGCAGCGGTTGATGTTTATTCAAAAGCCTTACCTCAGCTTGAATTGAAAGAAAAAAAATGGTATCCAAGTCCTGAAGAACAACAAGAGGGGTGGGGAGCCGATTACTATAAAGCCGGCGAAACCGTTGGATTAGGCGGTGTTCGACTTTGGGATGGAGAAAAGGTCGTTAAATTAAATCCTGTTTCAAATCGCATTGCCCGTGTTGTAAAAGAATGCAAAAGTTCTTATTTGGAAATGTTATCGGAAGATGTGCCTTATATGGGAAGAAAAGTGGATGTGTTGGTGCGTGTTACTGTTTATTCAGGTGAGAGAAATGCCAAGGTTGAGGCTTTTGCATTGTGTGATGAACCTGTGCAGTTTGTTACCGGAGTAAATTATCACAAAGGTCAGGAAATTTATAAAAGAGTCGGACTGATTGCTACCTGGGGATTACATCCTGAAGATGTGGCAGCCGAACAGGTTGAACTTGGTGCGGCTATAAAATATAATCCGGCTGATTTTGTCAAATCAAACGACGATGGTACACAGTTTTTACTAATCAGTAAGCCAGCCAAACAATTAACAACATGGGTATCATCGGCTTGTGGCAGAGAATCTCAAATTAATTCGATGGAAAAGTTTATCAGATTTCTCGAAGAGTAAGGATTCTATGATGAAGTCTCCACCAGCACAATATTTTGCACACGGTGAAGAACTTTTCGATTATCCATTTATTTTATTATCTGGTTTTGGTCTAAAACGGAATAGTGCAAAGAACAAAGAGGATATCTGGATCTTCAGATTCTCAGATTTTCGGACTTTTCTATTAAGCAATAGACAATAATCATTAATCAATTTCTTTGTCTTCGGACTCCGGACTTCGGTCCTTTCCGTTATCATTGTCGTCTTAGTTGTCGTTGAAATGAGATTGTTAATTCTGTATCCGTCATACCGCTTAACCGCCGTTTACATTAATCAATAGACAATAATCATTAATCAATTCTTCCGTCTTCGGACTCCGGACTTCCGTCTTCTTAATGTATTTCCAATGAATAGTTGTTTAGTATTCACACAATTTATATACCTCGCTTCCGGCCAAGAGGAAACAGCCCAAACCGTAATCTTCAAAATCAGGTTTACTGTCGTAGCTAACGGGCTGCCCGTCGCTGGGTTGTTTACCTGTCCCCTGCACAAAGCCCAGCGAGCCATCATCACGAACCGATTCGCCTGCCATGGCATTCCAGGCTTTTGTTAAAGCCGGTGTATATTTTTTTGCATTTAATATTCCTTTATTTACTCCCCAGGCCATCCCGTAAACAAACAGTGCTGTGCCCGATGTCTCTTTTCCGCCGTAATTGTTCGGGTCGTGAAGGCTGGCATTCCAAAAACCATCTTCGCGCTGAATGGGAAGAAGAGCTTTCATCATTTCTTTGTACGTTTTCAGGTATTGTTTACGGTGCGGATCGTTTTCAGGTAAAATATCCATCACCCGAACAAGGGCGGCTATTACCCAACCGTTGCCACGGCTCCAGTAACAGTCTTCGCCATTGGGCTCTTTGTACGGGGGCAGAAAATCGTTGTCGCGCCACCATAAACCATCTTTTTTATTGTAGAGTCCCTGGGTAATTTTGGTGTCCATATACATTTCGTACATGCGCTCCGAGTATTTTGTGTCGCCGGTAAGCACAGCCAGTTTTGCAAAAACCGGCATGGCCATTTGCAAAGCATCTATCCAGTCCCAATCATCAATTTTATCTGTATTTAGCATTAAATCAATGGAGGTTTGAATATCTTTTATGCGTTCGGGTTGCGGGTCGATGTTGTACAGATCGATATAAGTTTGCCCGGCGCAATGATTATCGGCGTATCGTGATTTGTACCCGTTTCGCAGGCCCCATTTGTGCGCCGTCCCCCAGTCGATGGCATATTGCATGTATTTTGGTTCAGGGCTAATTTCATAGAGTGCCATCAATCCTTCGTAATAAACAGCACGTGTCCATAAGTTACTGGGGCGCTCCTTATTGGTGATTACATTTACACCCGGATCGGGCCATTTTTTCATTAAATACGCATTGGTAAATACCATCTTCTCCATCACATCTTTTTTAGATGGAAGCTGTTCTGCCGTTAAGATACTGGCAGAAAACAGCAAGAGACTACCGATTAATAAAATGTGTTTTCGCATTATCTTCAATTTGATTTGTTTATTCTCCAAGGTAATAACTAGTTATGGGGGGTTGAAAATAGCCCATTGAGCGGTGCACTACATCCGAACGATAGAGGTGATCCTGCATCAGACAAATTCGGCGGTCGGTGGCCGGAATTGTAGTGGAATAGATTCGCAACTCGCCGGGTAAAACGCATACCAGTTCTTCTCGCCAGTCGCCATACAAATCAGCCATCATCATTACCGAGCCTTCCATGGAATTACAAATGGTGTCATTCGGATATTTCACAACGGCGTATTCCGGTTTCCAAGAGCTTCGTGTTCTGCCTCTTTGTTCCGAAAATTCAATCGATTCGCGTAGTTTGTCGGCATCCCAGAATACCCAGTTAGTACACTGAGGAATACTGTCGTTGCGGTGCAGGTATTTCCCGTTTGCCGATAGCATGTATTTGTCGTGAAGCCCGGCTTTTGAATCTTCTGTGGCAAAACATTCCAGCCCGGGGATATCAGGCATAATATCGGCCACCATTCCGTTGCCCACATGCCGGGTGTAATGATTAATATTCCATATCTGTTCTCCGGTTCGGGCATCCACCATTGAAACCCCTGCGGAATCGTGCCAGACTTCGTTGGCAAAAAATATTTCCATGCCCGGGCGTTCCGGATCAATATCCGACACAAAACATTTGTCGGAGTGCCCAACACCAGCCGAAAAAAGTAGAGTTCCATCGTCGTCTAACACGGCAGAACCCAAAACAATTTCATCGCGCCCGTCTTCATCAACATCAACCGTATGCAAGCTATGTGCACCCTGCGAACGGATCACCGGGTTTTCTTCATCGCCGTCCCAGCGCCAGAGTCTTTCCAGTTTTTGCCCATTTAGCTGATACGCATCAACCTGCATCAACCGGTAGGTTCCCCGGGCCACTAATAAACAGGGCGTTTTCCCATCCAGGTAGGCCATTCCCATTTGATTTCGGTTGTTTCGGTTGTAATGGCCAAAACGTGGATTTCTTGCCGGCCAGTCCACGCGGTCGATCTCTTCGCCTGTCATACCATCCAGTACCGAGCAGTATTCCGGACCATCAAAAACACGCCCGTCCTCAGCTCTGAAATCTTTATCTGTTGGAGCGGTTTTAACGGCCACCTCGGCTTTCCCGTCGCCGTTAAAATCGTAAACAATAAACGGCGAGTACCAAATCCCCAGTTCGATATTCCAGCCCAGATCTTTTCTCCACAAAAAAGTACCGTCGCTCAGGTAGGCTTCCAGTTTGAAGGTGTCGGGGCTTTTTCGCCATACGCCGGGATCAACCCTGCCGCCCGGTTGTTTGATAATGTAATCGTACTCACCGTCTCCGTTTAAGTCGCCAACGGCCAAGCGGTCGGGCATATATTCACCCTGAAAACGGATGGACTTGTATGGTATTTCTGATTTTGCCATGGAAGCAACTACCTCCGATTTATTACTCCCTATGGGTTGTACAAAGTATTTCGAATCGATACTTCCATTTGGGTAAATAAAATCGGTGGTTACCGTAACAGCTTCTTTATTTATTTTTTCAGGCTTTTTACCTTGTTCTACCTCGTAAACATCAAAAGCGGTGTTATCGTCATCCGACTCCAATAAACGCCAGCTCAGGTATATTCCCTCCGCAACTTCGAATGCAACCAAGCCACGGTTTATGTCTTCCTGAACACGGTTTTGCGCCCAGCCGTTCACTTTGGGTTTTGGCCAGTGGTTGGATTTTATAACCTGGTAATTGTATAAACGTTCACGAGCATCTTGTGCAAGTGTGGCTGTTGCTATACACAATCCCGAAAACAATAAGAGAAGAGCAGGTATTCCATTCTTTTTTGCAGTTGTATTCATCTTTTTTATTTTTTAGTTTCCATCAGGTTTTAAAACATCTACGGCCGGACTCTCCGGCCAGAAAAAGCTTTCCCATTCATCGGGTTTTTTAGGATCGTAACTTACCCAGTCATCAACGATGTATTCCGATAACTCATGTTTTGAATTCACAAGCCCCTGAACCACACATTTTGCCAGTTGATAGGCTCCGTAAGGATTAAAATGAGTATTATCGGCAAGGGCTTTTACCTGGTTGGTGTAAGTATTGGCAGGGTAGTGCACAAAAGCCTTTTTCGAGTTTTCCACTCCTAAACTCTCGTAAACATCTTTACTCATTTTATTTAAATCAATAAAAGGGATATGCTCTTTCCATGCCAGTTGACGTACAGCTTCAGGGTAATCGCCAAGGGTATTTACAATATTACCTTCATCATCGAACACGCGGCGGTTAGTCGAGGTAACCAGCACCGTTTGTGCTCCTTTATTTTTAGCCGCTTCAATAAAAAAGCGGAGTTCATCCTGGTAGGTAGAAAAAGGCTCCACATGACTACTTCCGGGTTTCTGGTCGTTATGGGCAAATTCAATAAAAAGGTAATCTCCGGGTTTCATTACGCTCAGAATTTTTTTCAGGCGTTTCTCTCCCCGAAAGGCACGCAGTGTTTCGCCCGATTCGGCATAGTTGGCCACAGCAATTTCGGGTTTTAAAAAACGGGGAAACATTTGTCCCCACGAGGCCCAGGGCTCATACTCCTGATCGACAACCGTTGAGTTGCCTGCCAGAAAGATAACAGGCAGATTGTTGGCTTCTTCGATTACCAGCGATGTGATGCCCGGGTTGGGACCGTTAAATTCGAGGCAAAGGCTATTGTCCCAGTTCAGATAATTCAGTTCACGGGATTTTCGGCGAATTTCTTCGGTGGCGGTTATTTGTGGCGTTCGTACATCAACTACAATGATTTTCTGAATAATTTCACCATGTTGGGTTTTAATATCTTCCAGCATTAAACGGCGCGATTCGGCTTTTACAGTTGTTTGCGAAGCGCCTTCGGGGTTGCCCAGGGCTAGCGTTATTTTGTAGCGTCCTTCCGGCAGGTCAAGTTTAAAATAAAAGGGATGATCTGAAATTATGCCGTCATTACGGATGATGTTGCCTCCTTTTTTCTGCACCATTTGCAATTCTTGCGCACTTAGAATGCCAAAGCCTTTTTGCTTGGAATAAACCGATTGTGGTGTTATTGCCGCGTAATCGTTTTCTGTTTCACGGTTCCCAAAATCGAATTTCCAGCTCCATTTATTTTCTTTGGTGTAAAACTGAACCGAGCTGTCATTTATTCTGATGTCATGGTTTTTAACTAAAGCGATCATTTCTGCACCGGCCAATAGTACAGGTCCGTAACCATGTGCGGCATAAACATTTATGGGGCGGTGGTAATAAAATGCCGGATCGAAACCCATCCCTGTGCCAACACAGGTTCCTTCCACTTGTCCTTTTTCAGTAACCTTTGTTGCTACCGCATTCCAGGCAAGGCAAACCATTGGCCCGTAAACCTTTGCATCAATGTAACCACGGTTTATGGCACGTGCAATTGCATAGGTATAAATGGCCGTTGCTGAAGTTTCCAGATAAGTATCGTTTCGGTCGATCAACTGGTGCCAGAATCCACTTCCATCCTGGTACTGTGCCAAACCTTTTATGTGGCGCTGTAACAGTTCCAAAACCTTGTCGCGGTCTTTGTAATCGGCCGGTAAAACTTCCAGTAGTTCAACCAGTGTCATAATTGCCCAACCATTGGCACGGCCCCAGTGAAACTGCGGATGCTCTTCCATTTCCTGAATCCAACCGTGCATGTACAGACCTTTGTCGTAGTTAAACATTCGTGTTGAAAACTGCACAACCTGTTTCACGGCATCGTCGAAATACTTGCTATCGCCGGAATAACTTCCCATTTGTGCGAGAGCAGGCACGCTCATAAACAGGTCGTCGAGCCATAAGGAATTGGATTGCGGTCGGTTTCGTGCCAGTGTGCCGTCTTTTAACCTGAACTGTTTATTACTAATGTAATTGATTTGCATTTTAATGGTCGATTCAAGGCCCTCCGCATTTTTGCTTTTTGTTGCTTTTATCATGGCTGCGCAAATGGCCCCGCAATCGTCAAGTGCATGCGGGTGAAGTGTACGCGAAAGTGTGTGGCTTACATTTGCATTCAATGTTTCAAAATCAGCAAATGCTTTTAGGGCCTTGCCCATAAAGTTTAATCTTTTTGTCGTGTATGCGGCGTATTTACGATCGCCGGTATTTTCACTGGCCAATAACATTCCGGCATATGTTACACCCCATTCGTAGCTGTTTAAACGAAAGTCGCCCGGCTTCAGAATGGTATTTTCGTCTACTTTCGAAAAGTCGCTGATTTCTGTGTCACTCTTTTTGTCAACAAGAATGGCGGGAGTATTGGCATTCAGATAGTCATAAACGCGGTCAATTGTTTTAACAATTTCGCCAAGCTCTGGTTTTCCGTAAGGTGTGGGATATTCGGGTTGAAGCAGGTGCAGGGGAGTGGTTACATCGTTTACCTTTTGTGCCCGTATTGTATTACAATAAAATAGGATTGTAACAAAGAGTAACAGCTTGATGGATTGATAACTCATGGTATATTTGAATTGGATTTATAGTAAATAGTTGCGTAATGTACATTCTCTCAACAATCTGATTTCTTCAGAGAGAGTAAGCGCATTGAATCTTGCGCCATTGGCATTAGTATGTGTATGGTCGCCGGGGAAGAAGTATTTTACGATATCGTGCCCCATAGCTTCGTATTTAATGGCAATGGCGGTATTCAGATCAATAAAAAAAGCTTTTTCTGAACTTGCTGCTTCCCGTGCCCACTTGCCGTATGTTTTGTCGGCCAGTTCTACTTTCCCCCCAGGCCATTTGTTTCGTGGTATTTGAGAAAAAACAATAACAGTAACACCTTTAGCCCTGGCATCGCGGATGTATTTCTTCATGTACCATCCGTAAGTGTGTACCGTTTCCTTACTTCCATCTTCTCGGGTAATCTCCTGTGTTTCATCTCCTGTTCCGGGTAACGATCCCCGGTATTTTGGTTTATCGATGTTACCTCCGTCGTTATGC
>JBFEWU010000555.1:0-2286 GCA_041546215.1 Draconibacterium sp.
CGCCCGCAAGGATTCCCAGGCCTCCCGAAAAAATCTTCAGACTGTCGTGTAAGCCGTATTCCATACTGAAATAGGCAATCTCCGGTCCCTCCGGGTTTTTTCTTTCTTCGAGGTATTGTTTGAACATGCCGGTGGCATGGTTCATCCTGGCAATAAAATCTGCGTCGTTTTCCAGTTGTTTGAAACGTTTCACCCCAACGCGATCCAACAACACAATGGGATTGTGTGCACACTCTTCCCATATTTCCGCATCAATATACTCCCATAATTCCCGGGCTTCGAAGTTCCATCCCCACCAAAGGTTGCGCGACAGGTTGCGCAGGGGATACAAACTCTCCGGTAAATTCGACTCAACAACAATTCTCTTCCATACCGGTTCTTCAATAACCGGGTTCTTTATAAATTTTACATTCCCTTTTTCCATTTTCTAACTTATTATCTTCAGCATATAATCTGGTATATCACTGAAATTGAGTTGCAAAAATAAATTTTCGTTTTTATATATGGTGTGTTTAATGAGTATTGTAAAGCGAATTTAATGTTGCAAAACATGTTAACCCTATTTCCTCCCGGCTGAATGGTTTTTCTTACGGGCTTTTTTCAAACGCAGCAGATCAGCTTCCATCTCTTTTATTTTTTCTTCTTTCTCTTTTAGCAGACCGTTTAAGGCTATAATTTCGTTTTCCACTGCATTTTCGGGCACCAGGGTATTCAGCCTGATTTTAAAGTCGCTGAGTACGTTCATGTAGTTGATAAATGCTTCGTAGGGCGAGTCAAATGGATTTGCCGGATTATTTCTCGTGCCATCGGAAAAATACTTTGTGGACATATAATTAAAGTGGTCGCTGGACTGCAGATAGTTCCAGTCTTTCAGTAGTTCATCATTTGTGCATCTGGCCATTTGAGCTTTTAATACGTATAACTTTTCGAAAGCCTCCTTTTGCATACTGTTCCCCAGCCAGGGAGTGAGGTCCCGTTCCTCATCTGCCCATGAAATGGGGTGCGGAATGCTTACTGCCGAAACCGGCTGCAATTGCTCCACAACTTCGGAAGGAGCGGCAAATTTTAGCTTCTCACTTTTGACAATCCGTTCAATCAAGTCCTCCAGGAAACTGAAAACACCGCACTCCCGCTGTTGTTCCTGACCAAAGAGCTCGTAACCAAAAAACAGGTTCAGTACTTCTTCATTGGCATCCAGTTCTTCCAGCCAATGGATATATTTTTGTGCCGTTAGTGGAAATTCCGACCAGTTTTTATCTGAAAAACGGAAGGCGATATCATCACTCAGTTTGAAGTTGCGCATCAGTACTTTCAGCCGGGGATTGGCCGCATTTACATACATAAAGTTCGGGCTTTTCCATCCCAATACATGTTTGGCTCCTTCGGTTAAAACGGCGGTGTAACCCATTTTCACAATCTGCTCACCAATCTCATCGGAATAAATCATTTCCGTATTTCGAAACACGCGGGGCTTTTGCCCAAACAATTGGAAAATGCGTTCGTCGTGCTGACGCACCTGTTCTTTAAATTCTTCAGCATCTTTCAAAGCGGCCAGCGAATGGGACCAGGTTTCGGAAAGAAATTCCACACACCCGGTATCAGACAATTTTTTAAACGATTCGATTACTTCCGGTGCATACAATTGGAATTGTTCCAGTGCTACTCCGCTTATGGAAAACGCCACTTTAAACTTTCCTTTCCATTTACCGGCCATTTCAAGCAGCAGCTTATTCAATGGCAGGTAACTTTGCCCGGCCATTTTCCGCATCACGGTTTCATTGGCATAATCGTCGTAATAATAATGGTCGTTACCTATATCGAAAAACCTGTAGCGGCGATGCCGAAACGGTTGATGTATCTGAAAACCCAAACAAATAGACTGCATTTGATATATTTTAAGTTAGATATTCATTTCGTCACTGCAATACATTGATTCATTTTTCACCGCAAAGGCGCTAAGACGCTAAGATCAGTGAACAATAATTCGTTGTCATCGTTGTCACCCTGAGCGGAGTCGAAGGGTGTTTTCGTATTAATCACTAGTCAATAATCATTAATCAATTGTAAGTTGTCATTGTTGTCGTTGTTGTCATTGTTGTCGTTGTTGTCGTTGTTAGTACTATATCCCTCATACCGTTCAACCACCATTTCCATTAATCAATAGACAATAATCATTAATCAATTGTAAGTTGTCGTCGTTGTCGGGCTCCATGTACCTTGCAATCCTTCTTGACCACGCGATACAATCGCGCGGCAGCGGTGATCTCATCCTTATTTGCTCCATAC
>JBFEWU010000178.1:0-9585 GCA_041546215.1 Draconibacterium sp.
AATCTGCCCCCTGTAACTATGGCTATAATTATATAAATTGCAGCCTGAAACGATGTGTCGAAGACTTTTACAATAAAATCGACCGGGTTTTAAACGATTCCATTAGAAGTAAAATCCAGGCCTGAAATGATCAGGTTACAAGCAAAACCTATAAGATGAATATCAAAAATCAATTTTTCCTTTTCGCTCTTATTGCACTGATTTTTTGTTCCTGTGCACAAAAGCAAACCACCCTGGCGCCCCCTAATATTGTTTGGTTGACTTCAGAGGATAACTCCAAACATTACATGAGTTTATTCGACGAGCATGGCGTTGAAACACCAAATATTGAAAGCCTGGCCGAACAGGGTGTGACTTTTACACGTGCTTTTTCCAATGCTCCGGTTTGCAGTGCGGCCCGATCCACTTTAATTTCGGGTTGCTACGGACCACGAATTGCTTCGCATTATCACCGGAGAGCACAAATGGTGCCCATGCCCCAGGGAATTGATATGTATCCGGCCTATCTGAAAAAGGCGGGATATTATACCACCAATAACAACAAAGAAGATTACAATATTGTAAAAGGGGATAATGTTTGGGACGAGTCATCGAAAAAGGCCACTTGGCGAAACCGCACCGAAGGACAGCCCTTTTTCCATATCCAGAATTTTGGAATTACGCACGAAGGGCAATTGTTTTTTAACGAACAAGCATTGAAGGGAGCAGATACCCTGACCAACCGGGATGATTGTTTTGTTTTTCCAACCCACCCCAATACAGAGGTATTCCGGTACACCAATGCCCGTTATCGCGACAAAATTATTACGCTCGACAAACAAATTGGTGCCTTGATCAATAAGCTGAAAGAGGATGGTTTAATGGAAAATACCTTTATTTTTTATTATGGTGACCACGGTGGAGTTTTGCCTGGAAGTAAGGCCTATTTAATGGAAGTGGGCCTGCATGTACCGCTTGTGGTGTATGTTCCCGAAAAATACAAACACCTGGTAAACATTGAAAGAGGTACTAAAAACGATGCATTTGTAAGTTTTGTGGATTTCGGAGCAACCATTCTGAATTTGGCCGGTGCCGAAATTCCGGAAGGAATAGACGGCCAGCCATTCCTGGGTGAAGATGTCACAGCAGGTGATCTTGAAAGCAGAAATGAAACCTATGGTTATGCCGACCGCTTCGACGAGAAGTACGACATGGTGCGTTCGGTTCGTGTTGATCATTACAAATACATTCGGAATTACCAGCCCTTTAATTTTGACGGACTCTGGAACGATTACCGGTACAAGCAAATGGGATATCGCCAGTGGTTGGAAATGTTTAAAGCAGGAAAACTCAATAAAGCACAATCACTCTTTTTCGAGACAAAAGATCCGGAGGCACTTTACGATCTGAATACCGATCCCTTTGAAACGAATAACCTGGCAGCAAGTTCCGACTACAAGGAAATCCTGCTGAACATGCGCGGGAAGTTAAACACGTGGGTGAAGGATATGCCGGATCTTTCGTTTTATCCCGAGCATTATCTGATAAAGAATGCATTTGATAATCCGGTAGCTTTCGGGCAGGCGCATAAAAACGATATTAACGAGTACATTGATATTGCCAATCTTGAACTGGTCGATTTTGAGACAGCCAGACCACAAATAAAGGCTGCTTTAAGTTCTGATGATGCATGGAAAAGGTACTGGGGAATAATTGTGTGCAGCCGTTTTAAAGACGAGGCCAAAGAATTTCTTCCGCTCATCAAAAACATGGCAAAATCCGATGCAGAATTGATTAATCGTGTTCGTGCCGCCGAGTTTATGGGAATCACAGAAACCGGCGAACCACAACATACGATTTATGAATCCCTGTATGAAAGTAAGGATGCCATTGAAGCCCTGCTTATGCTGAATTCGGTGGTACTCCTGCAGGACGGGTATGATTATTCGTTTCATATCGATGCTGAGAAATTGAGCGACATAGTTAAAAACGACAAGCAGGTAATACGGAGGTTGGCATATTTGAAGTAAGGTAATCATGATGCGGTGAAGGGTATCTGGTCGCATGGCATTATACCCATACACAATATGGAATCCAAAAAAGCTATTGCTCATCCAGGGTATTTTTTCAAAAACGGTACAGACTAAAAAACAGGGTTGATTATGGCCAGATTCGGGGAATAAAATTTTTTTAATTTTTTTCCGGTGTGTAGGTAATTTCGAATGAATTACTATATTTGCACTCGCAAAATGAAACACGGGTGTAGCTCAGTTGGTAGAGCACTGGTCTCCAAAACCAGGTGTCGGGAGTTCGAGTCTCTCCTCCCGTGCAAAAGCACAAAGGTCTTACGAAAGTGAGACCTTTTTTATTGGCTTGTTTCACAGGGTTGCACCCTGTGTTCTTATGTTTCGTCTCGTTGGGACTCTAAAAGAGTTTGGAACGGAGTGACAACAATGACAACCCGACAACCATAACAACGCGAACGAAGTGAGCAGACAACCTGCCTACCCAACTTGTAGCTTTCCTCCTTTCAGCTTTGAGCTTCGAGCTTCCAGCTTCCAGCTTCACAACCCATTTGAAAAGCAACCTATATCGCAAATATCTCATGCCATACCAATTATAAATACAGCATATTTAGTATCTTATGGCAAAATATTGAATAAACCAGGTAAGCATGAAAATTCTTATTCTCCTCTCCTTTGTTTTTGTGGTTAATTTGAATCATGGCCTCTGGGCCAAAGAGAAAAGCAGTAAACCCAATATAGTCATTATAATGGCCGACGATCTTGGTTATGCCGATCTTGGTTGCTATGGCAGTAAAAGCATTAAAACACCAAATATCGATCGCCTGGCCAAAGAAGGGATTCGCTTTACCGATTTTCATTCCAATGGTGCCGTTTGCAGCCCCACCCGTGCTGCCTTGCTAACAGGGAAATATCAGCAGAGAACCGGAATTTCAGGTGTCGTTACGGCAAAATCGCACAGGCACATTGGACTGGATCTTAAGGAAGTAACTTTTGCTGACATGTTGAAAGAGGCCGGTTATGTTACCGGTATGTTTGGCAAATGGCACGTCGGTTATCCCGAAAAATATAACCCGGTTTACCAGGGATTTGACGAGTACACAGGTTATGTGAGCGGGAATGTGGATTATCATTCGCACATCGACCAGGAAGGATATGAAGACTGGTGGTCTCAAAACAAGCTGCAAAAGGAAAAAGGATATTCAACCGATTTGATTTCGAACCACGCCGTTGATTTTATTAAACGGCATAAAAACGAAGCATTTTTATTGTACATACCGCATGAAGCGCCGCACAGTCCCTTCCAGGGGCGTAATACTCCGGCTTTCCGGAAAGTTGGAGCCAGGCAGGTAGTGGTACAGCGTTCGGATGAAGAAAGGAAGCTTTTGTTAAAGGAGATGATAGAGGTGATGGATGAAGGCATAGGAAAGGTAATGCAAACACTCAATGAACTGGGACTTGACGATAATACCTTTGTGTTTTTTTGTTCGGATAACGGGGGTGCAAAATACAGCAACAATTCCCCTTTAAGAGCCGGGAAAGGCACCTTGTACGAAGGGGGGCAGCGGGTTGCCGGAATTGCCCGCTGGCCGGGAAAAATTAAAGCCGGAACCATCACTTCCGAAACCGGGATAACAATGGACATTCTTCCTACGATTGCTGAGCTGACAGGTGCCAGTATCCCGGACCATATTGATGGTGTGAGCCTTCATAGGGTGCTCTTTGGAGCAAATAAGTTAGGGGGTCGAGACTTGTTTTGGCAGTATAAAAACTCCATGGCCATGCGCAGCGGAAAATGGAAACTGGTACTTTCTTCAAATAACGAGAAGATGGAATTGTTTGATTTGGATACTGACCTTGGAGAGCAAATAAATTTAGCGGACCGCTATCCGGAGAAAGCAAAGGAAATGAAGATTAAACTTCTGGACTGGTACCAGGAGGTTACAAAAGATACTGAACAAAAATCATGATTACAGGTAAAATAACATGGTCTACAATTTCTTTTACCAGATAATGACATATAACTCTGTTGGGAAGCAAATAGTGCAGTTAACCAGTTTGCGAAGTCCCCCAAGTCCCCTATAGCAAAGACCCAAAAGCAGATTATAAAGCATCAATGTTCTTTATGTGAAGGAATACAGCGTGTTAACCAGGTAATACCTGTTTTTCCCCCGTCCTCCATTTTTTTACCTCCCAATATATCTTTATCTTTTGTGATTGCTAAAATATTGTCAATCAATTAAAACATTTGGTATGAAAGAATTATTGCTAATCGTATTTGTCATGTTAACTTTTGGAGTGTGGAGCCAGCCGGGTGCACATTCCCACAACGATTACGAACATGAACATCCCCTGTTCGATGCCCTCAACTGTAAATTTAAAAGCATTGAAGCCGATGTGTATTCCATTGGCGATTCGTTGTTTGTAGCCCATGATTTTGATAAAATACAGTCAGGGAGAACACTTCGTCAGCTTTACCTTGAACCCCTGAAGGAACAGATCCGGAAAAATAACGGCTCCGTATACGGAGATGGCCATGAGCTTATTTTACTCATTGATATAAAAGACGATAGCACGCGAACCTACAAACTCCTGCACAGCATTCTTGAAGAATACAAGGACCTGATGTCGGTTTTTAAAAACGGTGAAAAAATAAAGGGAAAAATTATGCCTGTTGTTTCGGGCAACCGCCCCTTTCTGTTCATGAAAAACCAGGAAGTGCGTTATGCCGGATACGACGGAAGGTTGAATAACCTGGATTCCGGTATCCCGGCTACCTTAATGCCAGTGGTCAGCGACAACTGGAACAGGTATTTTAAGTGGGATGGAACCGGAACAATGCCGGAGGCTGAAAAACAAAAATTATACGGGCTTGCCGGAAAAGCAAAAGAGAAAGGGTATTTGCTCAGGTTTTGGGCAACACCTAACCGAACACAAGAACAGAGAACAGCGGTTTGGAAAATACTCAGCGATGCAGGAGTTGGCCTGATTGGAACCGACAACCTGGAAGAGCTGAAAGATTTTTTTGAGAATAGATAACGATGAAAGGAACAATGAAGTTACCGGCCGGTTTTCCGGGATGATGGAAAACTCCGGCATATGATAAAATAAATCAACTCTTAAATTATGAATTATGGTTCAACGACGTCAATTTATAAAAAGTTATGTTACGGCAGCTGCCGGAATCATCCTTGTGCCGACAATTATCCCGGCATGTTCAAGGGGTAAAAACGGGGCTGTTGCTCCTTCAGACCGAATAAACCTTGCTTTTATAGGTGCAGGAAATCAGGCCTTTAACGATGCCCGGGATTTTATGAACGACAAGCGGGTACAGATCACCACGGTTTGCGATGTCAACAAACAAAGTTACGGGTACTGGGACGGCAAAATTGGCGGCCGCGATCCGCTGATTGCCTTAATCGAAAAGACCTATTCCGAAAAGTACGGAAAATCGTTTGCCGGAATTAAGGCCTTGGAAGATTTTCGCGATGTTCTTGCCTTAAAGGATGTGGATGCCGTTGAAGTGGTGGTTCCCGATCACTGGCATGCCATTCCGGTGTTAATGGCAGCGGCAGCAGGTAAAGATATTTATTGTCAGAAACCTCTGGCCTTAACCGTACACGAGGGAAGGGCAATGAGCAATGCCGTTAAAAAGCACAATATAATTTTTCAAACCGGAAGCCAGCAACGCTCAAATTCCAATTTTCACCGGGCCTGCGAATTGGTGCGGAACGGCAGAATAGGAGAACTGCTTACCATTCGCTGTGGCTTGCCGGGTGGAACCCCCGATTACGGCAAAACAGGAAACCAGACTGAAACTGTTCCGGTTCCCGGGGGCTTTAACTACGACCTGTGGCTGGGGCCGGCTCCCGATGCCCCTTACTGCCCGGCTCGTACGCATGTGAATTTCAGGTGGGTACTCGACTATTCGGGTGGTCAGCTTACCGACTGGGGCGGGCATCATCCCGATATTGCACAGTGGGGAATGGATACCGAGCATACAGGACCCGTGAAAATTCAGAATGCCAGTGCGCGATGGGCAAAGCACCCGGTTTGGAATACAGCCACCGATTTTTATTTCGAAAGTATGTATACAAATGGCCTAAAGCTCATTATATCGAACAAGGAAGAGCGCGGAGGCGTAAAGTTTGAAGGTACGGAAGGCTGGGTATGGGCCAATCGCGGAAGACATGGCGCCAGCACGGAAGCCATTCTCAAAAGCAAGATAAAAGCCGACGAAGTACAACTCTACAAAAGTGAAAACCATTTCAGGAATTTTATCGACTGTGTGTATTCGCGTGAAGAGACCATTGCACCGGCAGAAATTGCACATCGTTCCATTACGATTGCTCACCTCGGCAATATTGCCATGAGGCTGGGAACTGATCTGGAATGGGATCCGGTCAGCGAAAGAATACTGAACAACGATCAGGCCAACAGCATGCTATCGCGGCCAATGCGTGAACCCTGGGCTTCGGTTTACAAAGAGCTTACAGCATAAGTTGGAATCTCGGGGGTAAGCATAAGCGAAACACAAATACCTGATTATGTGCTTTTTACTTTAGAATAGAAGATATGAAACGAAGATGTAATTTGCTTACACCCAAGAGTATAATTAAAATACATCGAGTTCCATACCATACCGCATAAATAAACAATTTTAATCGTATGAAAAACAACAAAAAAATAAACGAGGTGATCGGTGTTGATCTGGGGGGCACCGGCATAAAAGCCGGTCGCATTAAGAATGAGATAATTGAGGCTCATTTAATGTGTCCCACTCCGGAAACAGACAAGGCAGAAGTGGTTATTAATAGTATTGTCGATTTGATAAAGCAATTAATACAACCAGGCACGCAGGCAATTGGGATAGGAGTCCCCAGTGTGGTCGATGTTGAAAAAGGAATTGTTTATGATGTGGTGAATATACCATCGTGGAAAGAAGTACACCTGAAAGATCAATTGGAGGGTGTATTCGATATTCCGGTGTACATTAACAACGACGCAAACTGTTTTGCCATAGGTGAAAAAATATACGGTGTCGGCAAAAACTTTGAAAATTTTGTTGGCCTTACCCTTGGAACCGGAGCCGGTTCCGGCATTATTCAAAATGGACGCTTGTTGAAAGACGCCAACTGTGGCTCTGGCGAGTTTGGCATCATTCCCTACCTCGACAGCGATTACGAGCACTATTGCAGCGGGATGCTCTTTAAAGCTTTGGGCAAAGATGGTGGCGAACTATACGATGAAGCTATTGCAGGTAATGAAGAAGCACAGAGGGTTTTTGATGATTTGGGCTATCACCTGGCACAAATGGTAAAGGTAATTGTTGCCGCTATAGATCCGCAAATGATAGTAATGGGGGGATCGGTGGCAAAATCCTTTCCACTTTTTGAAAAAAGAATGCGTGAAGGAATCCAGGATTTTGTTTTTACCAATTCCATTAAAAACTTAAAAATAGTTGTTTCTGAAATGGAAAATCCGGCCATTTTTGGAGCTGCAGCCTTATGTTACTGATCTAAAAAAAGAATTGAACTAAAGGTAGTGTGCCGATGAAAACATACCGACGCAATTTCTTGAAAAAGTGTGCTCTGGCAGGCTCAGCACCGGTATCGCTTAAAGCCGAAGAGAAAAAAACGGAATGCAGCGTCCGAAGATTAAAATTACATATTAACCTAAAATAAAAAATGCATAAAAATAATATGGTTCGATTATTATGGATTGTATTATTTACAATTCATCTGTTGTTTTGTTCCGCATTCGGTTATAAGCTTAATGCGCAGTCAAAATCTTATTATATCGATGCTGGTACAGTTAAAGGCTTGCATGATCTATTCCGGTTTAAAAATGGCGGCATAAATTTTTTAAGTTCTCACCGGGGTGGTCCTGATTTCAGTTTTGCTGAAAATAGCATCGAAACCTTTAATAATACCCTTCAGCATACGTATTCCATCATTGAATGCGATCCCCGCTACACTAAAGACAGCGTAATTGTTTTACATCATGATCCAACACTCGATCGAACAACCACCGGCCATGGAAAAGTTTCTGATTTTACTTTGGAAGAATTAAAAAAGCTCCATTTGAAAGATGTGAATGGAAACGTAACTACAGCTAAAATTCCAACACTCGATGAAGCACTGGAATGGGCCAGGGGAAAAACAATAGTAGTGCTCGATAAAAAAGATGTTCCCATTGAAAAACGGGTACAGAAAATTATGGAACACAATGCTGAAGCCTGGGCAATGGTAATGGCTTATAATTACAAAGAAGCAAAAAAATGCTATGAGCTTAATAGCAAGATATTAATGGAAATTTTCATAAACAGTCCTGAGAAGATTACTGAATTTGAAAAGTCTGGAGTTCCCTGGGAAAATGTTGTCGTTTTTGTTGGGCATTCAGAACCGAAAGATCCCGAATTATTTCAATTGATTCACGAAAAAGGTGCCTTATGTATTCAGGGAACATCAAGAAATTTAGACCGGATTTACAGCAAGGAAGAAGTTTCTAAAATTGAAGATTTAAAAAATGAATACATCAAGTTATTCCAAAACGGGGTTGATATTATAGAAACAGACATTCCCGTACCATTAAGCCGTATTTTACCTGAAATACCAAAAGCCGAATCATCAAAGACAAATTATTTTAAATCAGAGTAGACCAATAATATGAAAGCTTTTAATTTTTACGCTTCCATTTAGTATACTTTCAATTTTAAATTTCAGCACAACAAGCCAGTCATCCACCTTCCGGTTTTTTAAAATTTTAAAGTCAGTTCCTTTAAAAGTTCGGGTTCAACAATTTACCAAACATTTGATGGAAAAGATTTATATCCAGGTATTGAAGAAAAAACCGCAAACCGTTACTTTCTAAACCGTCGCGGCCTACTGGACATTGATGCGCTTCGAAATCCGCAACGAGAACTTGCAAGTGGCCAGGATACTTTTTTAGGCACTCTACTGATTTAAATTGGGGCGCAGGCATAAAAAAATAGCACCTAAAAATTATTAACATTTTATAATTATGGGAAAAAGATTAGGCTTGAAAATACCTGGGGTAATTGAGCCGTGCAGAAAGGAACTGAAAAGTGTTCATGATGGAATTTGGGGAGTAGGAATATTATTTGCAATTTTTACCAATATTTGGTAATTTCGATTAAAACAATAATAATGAAAAATACATCTATATCCCTCGGCAATTATTTTGACCAATTTGTACAAACACAAGTATCAACAGGTCGATATAAAAACGTTAGTGAAGTAATTAGAGCTGGTCTCCGGTTACTTGAGAATGAGGAAAGTAAGGCTATTGCATTAAGAAGTGCCATCCAAGAAGGAATTGAAAGTGGAATTGCTCATGACTTCGACCCAAAGAAAAATCTTGAGCAATTAAAAGCAAAAAGAAAAGGGAATGGCAAAATATAAATTAACAAACAAAGCTGTTGATGATTTACATAGAATTTGGGAATATACGTTTGATAATTGGTCTGAATACCAGGCTGACAAATATTATGACATGTTACTTAATAGTTGTCAAGATATTGCAGATAATCCGGAATTAGGAAAAAACTATGAAGACATAA
>JBFEWU010000277.1:0-6277 GCA_041546215.1 Draconibacterium sp.
GCAAGAATATTATTTTTAGCGAACTGTTTTTAACAATATATAATCTGAATTTTTTATCTTTGCCTGCAAATTTGAAAAATCCAATAAATGGCTGATAATAAAAAAATTAAGACGGCTTTGGTTTCCGTCTTTCATAAGGAAAATTTAGATAAGATCGTTACCAAACTGAACGAGTTGGGTGTTAAGATTTTAAGTACAGGTGGTACCAAAAGTTTTATCGAAGGTTTGGGGGTTCATGTAACTTCCGTTGAAAGTTTAACGGGTTATCCATCCATTTTAGGTGGGCGCGTAAAAACATTGCATCCAAAAGTTTTTGGGGGTATTCTTTCCCGTCGCGATAACCAGGGTGATGTTAGCCAGTTAACCGAATATGAAATTCCAGAGATTGATTTGGTTATTGTTGATTTGTACCCCTTTGAAGACACAGTGGCTTCCGGTGCCGGTGAGCAGGATATTATTGAAAAAATTGATATAGGTGGGATTTCCCTGATTCGTGCTGCCGCAAAAAATTTCAAAGATGTGGTAATTGTACCTTCACAAAATGAATATGAACCACTGCTGAAACATCTGGAAGAAAATAATGGCGAATTTACCATGGCAGATCGCAAATGGTTCGCTGGTCGTGCTTTTGGCGTTTCGTCGCATTACGATGCAGCAATCTTTAGTTACTTTAACGAAGGAGTTGATGCCGGAACCGAACGGATTAGTTTGAATGGTGGAGATGTGTTGCGTTATGGCGAAAATCCACATCAGGCAGCCACTTTCTTCAAATTTGATAATGTGGCGGAAGGTGCCGGTCTGGCGAATGCCCAGGTATTACAGGGGAAAGCCTTGTCGTATAATAATATGCTTGATGCCGATGCAGCCTGGAAATCAGCCAGCGATGCCTACCATTCGGTAACTCATATCGAAAATAAAGTGGCTGTTTCGGTAATAAAGCACCTGAATCCTTGCGGACTGGCCGTTACCGATAATATCATGGAGTCGCTGGAATTGGCGTGGGCCGGCGATCCCATTAGCGCCTTTGGTGGTATTATTTGTTTTACCGACATGGTTACCAAAGAAGCAGCCGAGTGGTTTGGGAAAAAATTCATCGAAATAATAATTGCTCCCGCATACACCGAAGAAGCATTGGAAGTTTTGGGAAAGAAGAAAAATCTGAGAGTTTTGGTGACACCGGTTCGCCCAATGATTGCCGGCGAAAAATTATACCGGTCCATTAGTGGAGGTATGCTGGTTCAGGGTGAAGATGAAGGATTAGATACCGAGTTTAAAACGGTTACTGAAAAAGAATTTGAAGGATCGAAAATGAACCTTGCCAAATTTGGAACAATTGCTTGCAAGCATTTAAAAAGCAACGCAATTGCCGTTGTTACTGAAGCCGAAAACGGAGCTTTTTGGTTGACCGGTGCGGGAATGGGACAACCCAACCGGTTGGATAGTTTACGCTACCTGACCATGCCGCGTTTCGATTTAAAAGGTGGATTGAACATCGAGAATTCCGTTCTGATCTCCGATGCATTCTTCCCATTCCGTGATAGTATTGAAGCGGCCAACGAGTATGGCGTGAGATACATTATTGAGCCGGGCGGAAGTATTCGCGACAATGAAGTAATTGAAGCTTGTAATGAATTTGGCATTGCCATGGCATTTACAGGCCGCAGACATTTCAGACATTAATAAATAAATATATCTTTATAGCCTTAGAGAAACAGCAGATTTATGGGTTTATTTTCATTTTTAACGCAAGAGATTGCAATTGACCTTGGGACAGCAAATACCGTGATCATTCATAACGATAAAATTGTCGTGGATGAACCCTCTATTGTTGCCATTGATTTGAAAACAGAAAAATTGGTTGCCATTGGGGAGAAAGCAAGGCAGATGCAGGGGAAAACGCATGCAAACTTAAAGACGATCAGACCTTTGAGAGACGGGGTAATTGCCGATTTTAATGCAGCAGAGCAGATGATCAGGGGCTTAATAAAAATGATTAATCCAAAGCCCAAAATGTTTTCTCCGGCCCTGAAAATGGTAATTGCCATTCCTTCGGGAAGTACTGAAGTCGAAATTCGTGCTGTGCGCGACTCTTCGGAACATGCCGGAGGACGTGAGGTTTATATGATATACGAACCCATGGGGGCTGCCATTGGCATTGGCCTTGATGTTGAAGCACCCGAAGGGAATATGGTGGTTGACATTGGTGGGGGAACCACCGAAATTGCAGTTATTTCCCTGGGGGGTATCGTAACCAACAAATCGATTCGAATTGCGGGTGATGATTTAACAGCCGATATTATGGAGTATATGCGTCATCAACACAACATAAAAATTGGTGAACGCACCGCCGAGGAAATTAAAATTCATGTGGGATCCGCTCTTTCGCAGTTAAAAGAACCACCACCCGATTACGTTGTTCAGGGACCAAACCAAATGACTGCCCTGCCCATTGAAGTACCTGTGTCGTACCAGGAAATTGCACATTGTTTGGAGAAATCCATTTCAAAAATTGAAACGGCCGTACTTAGTGCATTGGAACAAACTCCTCCTGAATTGTATGCCGATATTGTTGTAAAAGGTATCTGGCTGGCAGGTGGAGGTGCTTTGTTAAAAGGATTGGATAAACGATTAACCGATAAAATCGGTATTCCATTCCACATTGCCGAAGATCCGTTAAGAGCTGTTGTGCGTGGTACAGGTATTGCCTTGAAAAATGTAGATAAATTCTCGTTCCTTATTCGTTAACCAATACAAGGGTATATGTAAATGCGAAGTCTCCTTAGATTCCTTTTAAAAAATTATGCGTTTTTGCTGTTTCTTTTTTTAGAAGTACTTTCTTTGGTGCTTGTGTTCAACTACAACAACTTTCAGAAATCAAAGTTTCTGAATTCATCCAATTATGTATCGGCAAGCCTTTATAATTCAGTTCAGTCTGTATTTCAGTATTTCGATTTAAAAAATGTGAATCGGCTGTTGGCCGAAGAGAATGCATACTTACGCACACAGTTGGAAAGAAGTAGTGCAGACGGAAAAATTCAGTCGGATTCCATTTATTTCAGAAGCATAAATACGGATTCTGATTTTCGCTATAGGGTTGCGAGGATTATCAACAATTCAGCAAACAAGCAACAAAATTATTTCACCATAAACAAGGGCAGAAAACACGGTATCAAACGCGATCAGGGTGTTTTATCATCAGAGGGTATTGTGGGTGTAATTACCAATGTTTCCGAATCGTTTTCGTCGGGTTTGTCCTTGTTAAATCCGCGGTGGAACGTGTCGGCAAAACTGAAAGAGACCGGCTATTATGGTTCCTTATCGTGGGACGGACAAGATTATCGAATTGCCGATTTGCTGGAAATCCCCTTCCATGTAAAATTAGCGGATGGAGACACCGTCGTTACCAGCGGTTACTCTGCAATTTTCCCGGAAGGATTGATGATTGGAGTAATTGATGAATTTACTCAGGTGGAAGGAGAGAATTATTACAATATAAAAGTTCGGCTTTCTACGAATTTTAAGGCTATCCGGTATGTGGAGGTAATTGAAAACATGAGAAAGGATGAGCTTGAAAACCTGGAAAAAATAATGGAAGATGGGCAGGCTGGGAATTAAATATGCAATTATGTTCATGGTGCTTGTATTGGTTCAGGTACTTTTTTTAAACCAGGTGCAATTCAGTGGTTTTGTAAATCCCTACCTGTACATTTTATTTATCATACTTCTGCCTCTTAAATCGCCGCGCTACGTACTGTTAGTGGGTGCGTTCTTACTGGGTTTATGTGTCGATGTTTTCTCCAACACCCTGGGGATACATGCCTTTGCTTCTGTTTTTGTATCTTATTTTCGACCTCTTATAATCAGGATGATTACAAGCAGAGAAGAAGACATGGCTGATTATCCGGGTTTGAAACAAAATGGATTTACATGGTTTTTGTATTACACCAGTTTAATGGTTTTTATTCATCACACGGTTCTTTTTTATGTGGAGGTGTTTTCCTTTACCAACTTTTTAGAAACTTTATTCCGGACCTTTTTAAGTTCGGTATTTTCAATTTTTGTTATAGTTTTAAGCCAGTTTATAGTATTCCGTGATTAAATATTTAGGGTGAACAATTTATCGAATCGAAGTTATGTGGTGGTGACACTTTTTGCTGTGGTGGGAATAATTTTTACCATCAGCTTGTTTCGTTTGCAAATTCTGGATTCGGATTATAAGCAATATGCAACCAACAATGTGCTACGCGAAATTATTCAATATCCGGCACGTGGTTTAATTTACGACCGGAATGGCGAATTGTTGGTCTATAATAAAACGGCTTACGATTTGCTGATTACACCCCGTGAGCTTACCGATTTTGATACCACTCTGCTGTGTGGTCTGCTGAATATTGAAGTTCAGGATCTGGAAGAACGAATTCGGAAAGCGAAGAAATATTCGAAGCATAAACCATCGATTCTTGTTAAGCAGATTTCTCCTGAGAATTTTGCCATTCTTCAGGAACAGTTGTATAAATTTAATGGTTTTCATTCGCAAACCCGTACGCTACGGGAGTATACTCATCCGGTGGCCGCACATGTTTTAGGTTATGTTGGAGAGGTTACAGCCAACGATATCTCGCGCGATGACTATTATAAATCAGGTGATTATATTGGTCAAAGCGGGATTGAAAAGACCTACGAAAAGCAATTACGTGGCACCAAAGGGATTAAAAAATATTTGGTGGATGTTCATAACAGCATTCAGGGAAGTTTTCGTGACGGGGTAGAAGATAAACCCGCGGAAATTGGGAAAAACCTGATGTCTACGCTTGATCTTGACTTGCAGGTCTATGCCGAAAAATTATTCAGGAATAAAAAAGGGGCTGTGGTTGCCATTGAACCGGCAACCGGAGAGGTTTTGACCATGCTTAGTGCGCCAACATACGATCCTGGTCTTTTGGTTGGCAGGGTGCGTGGTCAGAACTTTGCAAAACTGGCAGCCGACACGCTTGAAACACTATTTAATCGAGCTCTTGTGGCACAATACCCTCCAGGTTCTACATTTAAACCCTTTAATATTTTAATTGGTCTGCAGGAAGGGGCCATCAATCTGTCTACCCGTTTTAGCTGTTCGGGCACAGCTTCACTGCCCATTAAATGCACACACGACCACATAACGCCGGCAAGTGTTGTTGATGCAGTGCGTGAGTCCTGTAATCCGTATTTGTGGAATACCTTCCGGAATATTATTAATAAATATCCTACCACTGCTGAAGGATTTAAGGTATGGAGTGAGTATGTGCATCGCTTTGGTTTGGGGAGTAAAGTAGGCGTGGAGTTTAGTGGTGAAAATCCGGGACTTGCTCCAACCGTTGAGTATTACAATAAAAAACATAATGGAAGTTGGTGGCGCGCGCTTACTGTTCGCTCCCTGGCAATCGGACAAGGCGAGCTGGGTGTGACTCCCATCCAGATGGCAAATTGTGGTGCCATGCTGGCCAACAGAGGATTTTATTACGAGCCACATTTGATTAAAGAGATTGAAGAGGATACCACCAGAAGTAGTATAAAAATAAAGCATGAAACCGGAATTGAAGATCGGTATTTTGATCCCGTTTACCTGGGAATGATGCAGGTAGCCAAAGGTCGCCTTAACCGTAATATTCCCGGAATTGATTATTGTGGCAAGACAGGTACCATTCAGAATCCACATGGTGAAGACCATTCGGCTTACGTTGCTTTCGCACCCAAAGATGATCCGAAAATAGCCATTCTGGTTTATGTTGAAAATGGAGGATATGGTTCAACACATGCCGCGCCAATGGCTAGTTTAATAATTGAGAAATATTTAAACGATACCATTTCAAGTGTTCGACAGCCCGTTGAAAAATATTTAATGGAAGCGAACTTATTAAATTATATTCAACCCTAAATGTCGCGAAGAAATAACATATTACTGAATATCGACTGGGTGACCGTCTTACTCTATCTGCTAATGGTATTAATGGGGTGGTTTAACATTTATGCCGCTTTGTACAGCGATGAAAGCAGTAGTATTTTTGATATTTCCCAGCAATATGGGAAACAGCTGATGTGGATTGGTGCCGCGACGGTTTTGGCACTGATAATCATGTTGCTGGAGCTTAATTTTTATGTCTTTTTCTCTTATATCATATATGGCGGACTCATGATTCTGCTGCTTTTGGTACCGTTTGTGGGTAAAGAAATCAATGGGGCACGCTCGTGGTTTCAAATCGGACCTGTGGCATTTCAACCGGTCCTGAAATCCCCGATA
>JBFEWU010000249.1:0-7235 GCA_041546215.1 Draconibacterium sp.
GTCAGGTTAAATGACCTGTCGGAAATATACATCACAAAGCGGGGAGTGGAAACCTGTGGCCTCCGGTATGGATACGGACGCAAGCACATAAAACTTTGGTGCAAAGACAGATCGGACTGTGTTTTGATCCCGACAAAAATCCCAATTACACGTGTTGCCTGGAGCTTTATATCGATTTAATGTATTACGACTGCGAGCGGCTCCTCAATGCAATCATCTACCTCGTAAAAAAAGGGAATGAGAATTACGGATCAACACCAGAGGATGCCAATGATTTATTTGCACCGTATAAAGTGGGTACCATAGCAAAGTCAAAAAACCGATGATTTTATGGAAAATACAAAACAAAAAAGGCGGAATAATCCAATAATTTCCTTAATTATTTGTACCTTGCATACTATACAGAATGGACAAATACATATCAATTAATAAGAATGGGTAGAATACATTAATACAATATTCTGTATTAAATGGTTTGTAGAAATCGCTTTCTCCTATATCAGACCTGCAATTCTACCCATTTCTTTGATTACTGGAATAGCAAATACTCCTTTTACTGGCTTGATTTGCGTAAAAGTTTCCTAATTGTAATCGCGAAACTCGCGTGACTTAACTACCATTTATAAGTAAGCGAGACAGATGGAATATAATTTGATTCGTTCATTAAAGACGATGTTAAAAGCCCATTGTTAATAACTCAAAGCAGAATCCTTTAGATTAGATGAATAAAAAGGTGTATATTGTTCATAGGGGAAAGCGACTTCTGTATTTATGATTGGTTTTGTGTTTAGGGGTTTGTAAATTATCAATCATCTTCAAAAAGCGTCCATAGTGCTTTCCCCTTCTTTCTATCCAAATAATTACAAAGCACAATCGAAAAATTTGAGCGTAGAAATGGCAAGAGTCATGATTAAGACTTTGAAATTAATCTTAAAAAAGAGAATTTCTGAGAATAAACTTGTTTGAAAGTAAATTGCAATTTGCTTCTGCAGTGGTTTGGATCACTGGATTATATCCTTTCGTAGTATGCCCGGAATTTGTCAAATACAGTCTTGCTGATGTGCTCATAAGCTTCGAGGTCAAACCCACTTACAAAAACGGACAATCGTTGAAATATCTTTTTCTCCTTATCTGACAGGAGATCATAGCTCCAATCAATAGTAGCATGTATTGTTTTATGGTGTTCCAGTGCTGTACGGCTTCCTCCGGTCAGTAGCCGGAAACAATCATCCAACTTACTGACAATAATTTCCGGGGGCAATACATTTACCCTGGAGGTTGCCAACTCAATGGCCCGAGGAATGTCATCAAGGCGATCACATATTTACAAAACAGGATTGGCATTCTTAACTGTGAGTCTGAATTCAGGTTGTTTGTGTTTTGCACTGTCCACAAAAAGCTGAATGGCTTCATACTGACTCAATTCATCAACAGACAGTTCTTTGGTATTTCCCGGAAGAGACAGGGAAGGAGTCCGCCAGGCTGCTTCATCAGCAATATTTAGAGCTTCACGACTCGTGCATAGAATGGTTATTTCTGCTGTTGCTTTGAGAATTTGTTCGGCAATTTCTGAACATGCATTGATCAGATGTTCACAGCTGTCAAGAATAAGCAGAATTTTTTTCCCAACCAAATAGTGCGTAATGATTTGTGTAAGAGTAGCACCCGGTTGTTCTTTATTTTTGAATATTTCTGCTGTGGTCTGTTTAATATGCTCAGGAACCGTAATCGTCGCTAATTCCACAAATCAAACACCATCTGAAAAGTCGGGAACAGCTTGTGTCGCTGTTTGAATGGCCAGCCGGGTTTTCAACATTCTCCGGCACCTGTTAGGGTCACAAGCCGGTTTGAAGTCAAGAGTTTCTTTATTATGGTTTCAATTTCCTTTTTCCGTCCGATAAAACTGGGCAAAGGCGCAGGTATGTTGTGTTGCTGAATTAACTTCTTTTTTCCTGCCTCCTGTTCGTCCATTATTTTTTCCTCACCCTTTCTGTATATAGACCAGGGAAGAACAATTGCAAATTGCAATCCAATTATGTCTTACAGGTACAACAAATGAATGGTATTTTCAGGAATGTCAAATCTGGAAGATGAAATATCTACAAACTCGATTATTGCAATGCAGGTGTTCAGATAAGTACGAATAGGGTAATAACTTTCCTGCGTTTAAGTTCACCTGCCGCTACTCATATAAATTACCGTTATTTATAAGATAATTCTAGGTTCAAAATTTTATCGAAAACAAGAGAGACTGCACCAATAGAAGTCGCTTGGTCTCCAAAGGTGGAAGGAACAATTTCAACATTCGAATTCTGAGGTAGGAGGTATTTCGTCTTTTTTTCTTGTATTAAATTAAAGAAGAATGTTCCATTTAGGGAGATTCCTCCCCCGATATAAATAATTTCCGGGTTTAGTACGTTGGCAATGGTACCAATCCCTTTACAAATATATTCCGTAACATCATTGTAGATTTTAATGGATGCCGAATCATTATTTATAGCCGCGCGGGCAACCATTTCCGCAGTAATAAGCTCCGGATTTCCGTTGCAAAGTTCGTTAAGTTCTTTTGAATTGTTATTTATCACTTCCTTTTTCCCCAGTGCTGAAATTCTGTGCCCTGAGGCGAGGGATTCAAGGCAACCTTTCATTCCACATCCACACTGAATGGTACTGTTGGTATCCACTGAAATATGTCCGAACTCCCCTGCAAATCCTTTTTCCCCCTTGACAACTTTTCCGTCTATGACTAGTCCGGAGGCAATTCCATAACCAATATTAATAAGTGCAAAATTTTTTAAGTTCTGTCGGGCACCAAGCTTCAGTTCACCCAATGCCATGAGGCGGGTCGAGTTGTCGAAAAAGAACGGAAGGTCTAGCCTGGTCTCTAATTCCTTATGAAGATCGATATTTTTCCACCCAAAGTCTGGTGACGATTCAATGATTCCCGTCTTATTATTTACAAGTCCGGCAACTCCAATGCCGATTCCCCAGATTTTTGCACTGTCCTCTTTTCTGCTTTGAAGCTTATGAATAACCTGCGTTACTTTTTCAATAATGCTTGTAAATCCGTTTTTGATTTCTGTGGGAACTTGGATTTCGGAAATAAACTTGGCATTCAGATCAACAAGGCATCCTCTGATATACGTGGCGCCCAGGTCGATTCCGATAATATAATTACCCTCGCTCTTGAATTTAACGATGACGGGTGGTCGTCCTCCATTGGAGTTGCCTACTCCAACATATTCGACAAGTTTATCTTTCTCTGCAAGTTCCCCTACAATTCTTGCAATTGAGGGGGGGGTAAGTCCGGTTATTTTTGTTAATTCAGACCTGCTTATCTGCCCTTTTTGTTTGATTAGTTTAAGAAGGACTCTTTTGTTTGCCAGATGCAGAAGGCCTGCATCCATTTTGGCATATTCTTTATTCATGTAGCTGTAAATCTTTAATACAAAGATATTAAAATTATATAATAATGAACGCATTATATAAGCTATACTTTTATTTTTTTATTATTTGTGAGTTGTTAAGTGTTAGGAAGAGAGTGAATTAAGTGTTGGTTAGGGATATGTTGTTACTTGTTATTTGATTTAAAATGACATTAAAAAGTTGCAAATAATAATTATTTGATTTACTTTTGAAAATGACATTAAAAAGTAATAGACTAAATAAAACTAAAATCAAATTTAAGAAAAGAGATGATTGAATATGGACCTATTAACAGGAAGGTGGCAAAAGTGATTGCAGAGCAGGGGCATAAGGATTTGCTGATGGTTGTTGACGCTGGTTTCGCTATTCCGCTTGAGGTGGAATTGATTGATTTATCTTTAAAAGAAAATGAGCCGGGTGTCTTGCAAGTATTAACAGAGTTAAAAAGGTTCCATTCGGTTGAAAAAATTGTGATAGCCCAACAGACCAAAGAGAGAAATCCGACTTTATTCAGAAATATGTCAAGTGTGTGGGAGGATGTGGAGGTAGAAGTTATGGATCATGGGGATTTGAAGCAATTGGCGAAATCTGTAAAAGCTGTGATCCGGACAGGTGATTTTACAGCATTCGGTAATGTTGTATTGGTTTCTGGAGCAGGCGACAGGTGGTATTGTGAAAAATAAGAAACTGAAAGCAAGAATTGCATAATATAAACGAGTAACTAAGATTATTGCACAAAGGGGGTAACGAACATAGTTGTGCCTTCTCCCGGCAGATTGGGATAAGCTGTATAAAGTTTTGGAATTAGATAATTTGAATTTTATGAATGGAAGTATAAGTCTGATAGACTCAATTATTATTGTTATTTATCTGGTCGGCATTCTGATGATAGGGATTATGTCGGTTAAGTTTAAAAAGATGAGCAGCGACAGCTATTTTTTAGCAGGACGCGGTTTAAACTGGATTTT
The DNA here is from genome assembly GCA_041546215.1 of Draconibacterium sp. Taxonomy (GTDB): domain Bacteria; phylum Bacteroidota; class Bacteroidia; order Bacteroidales; family Prolixibacteraceae; genus Draconibacterium. The sequence continues at coordinate 4,395 of JBFEWU010000249.1, forward strand.
GGTTGGTGCTGCCCTGTTTGCCTCAAACATCTCGACGATTCATCTAGTTGGGCTTGCTGCTTCCGGGTATAATGAAGGCTTTGTGTGGGGTAACTTTGAATGGCTAGCATCCATAACACTTATTATGCTAGGAGTAATATTCGCTCCTTTCTATTTTAAAAGTAAAATATCTACGCTTCCCGAGTTTCTGGAAAAGCGTTATGATTCACGTTCCCGAACCGTATTGGCCTTCATTGCCATTATTGGTGCCCTTTTTGTCCATATCGGAATGAGTCTTTATGCTGGATCAGTGGTGTTTGAAACCTTTTTTGGCATTAATATTTTAACCTCCATTATTGTGATTTCAGTGGTTACGACCATTTATACTGTCGTGGGAGGATTAAAGGCGGTTGTGGTGACAGAAACCGTCCAGTCCGTGATTCTTATACTTGGGGCGACCGCTCTAACGGGGTTCGGCTTGTTTGCATTGTCTGACTCCGGAATTGATTCTCTTGCCGCTTTAAAAGCACAAATAAAACCAGGACAATTAGATATTTTTCATACCAAAGAAAGTCTCAAGGCTCTGGATGGGGATACCGGACTGACATGGTATGCCTGTTTGCTGGGATATCCGGTATTGGGTTTGTGGTATTGGTGTTCAGACCAAACTATCGTTCAAAGGGTGTTGGGCGCTAAAACACAAAAAGATGCACAATTTGGACCCATATTTGCCGGCTTCTTAAAGATTTTGCCTGTGTTTATTCTGGTTTTCCCCGGAGTTATTGCCTATGTATTATTTAAAGATATTATTGGATCGAATGCCAATCAGGCTTTACCGGTGCTCATGAATCAATTGTTGCCCGTTGGGCTGAAGGGGCTCATGGCCGCCACGCTTTTGGCTGCGCTGATGAGTACCATTGCGGCAGCTTTGAACAGTTCGGCAACCCTGGTAGCCGTGGACATCGTTAAAAGATTAAAACCCACAATTTCGGATAAAAAACAGATCCGTATCGGAAGGGTGGCTGCTGTTGCAGTGATGCTCCTGGCCATGCTGTGGTCGACACAAGGAGACAAGTTCTCCAGTATTTTTGAGGCCATTAACAAGATTGCTGCTGCGATTGCTCCTCCAGTGGCTGTAGTTTTTCTGTTCGGAGTATTTTCTAAAAAAGGAACAAAGGATGCTGCATTTGTAACATTAATCTCGGGACTTGTTCTTGGGATTACCGCATTTTGTTTCGATTTTGAACCGTTTAGTGGTTATATGTACCTGACAAAAGGATGGCAAATACCCTTTATGATGCAAGCCTGGTGGCTTTTTGTGATTTGTACGGTTATTTATTTTGCCATAAGTGCAATAACTGAAAAACCTTCAGCTGATGTCACGGACAATTACACCTGGGATCATCCTCTTGCTGTGGTTAAGGGAAAGATAACAGGTAGAGGCGATGTGCGTATTTATGCAGGGATTCTGTTGTTGACTTTAGTAGTTCTTTACATAGTTTTTTCATAGATATAGTTAGTAGTTAGTTTAGTTGGATAGTAGTTTGAGCATTCCGGACTGGTTTCTGTCCGGACTGGCTCTTTTTCTAAAAAATCAAAGAGAATGAGACAAGCGATAATGTCCATGCCTGGAAAAATTGAGCATGTGGAAGTGCCGGCACCGGTAAATCCCGGGCCCTATGAAATATTACTTCGAATTAAGAAAATAGGTGTGTGTGGAAGTGATATACATGTGTTTCATGGCGAGCATCCTGCAACACCATATCCGGTTGTTCAGGGGCACGAATATTCGGCGGTCGTGGAGGCAGTGGGAGCGAAAGTAACCAAGGTCAAACCTGGTATGAAAGTGACAGCCAGGCCTCAACTGGTTTGCGGTGAATGTGCACCATGCAAGCGGGGGCAATACAATGCCTGCCAGAATCTTAAAGTGCAGGGCTTTCAGGCACCCGGGGTTGCCCAGGATTATTTCATTGTGCCGGAAGAGCGATTAATTGTTTTGCCCGATTCTCTGACACTGGAGCAAGGGGCTATGGTTGAGCCTGCTGCTGTTGGAGCTCATTCTACGAGCCGTACTTCAGGCATTGAGGGAAAAAATGTTGTGGTTTCCGGCGCAGGTACGATTGGTAATCTGGTGGCTCAGTTTGCAAAGGCCAGAGGGGCCGGAAAGGTATTGATTACAGATGTCAGCGATTATCGGCTGGATATAGCCCGGGAGTGTGGAATTGATGCAACCCTGAATGTGAAAGAAATACCTTTTGAGCAGGGAGTAAAAGATTGTTTCGGTGGCGAAGGATTCCAGGTGGGACTGGAAGCTGCAGGAGTTCAGGCATCCCTCGATGTGCTTATGGCGAATGTTGAAAAAGGAGGAGATATCGTTATCCTTGGAGTATACGCAAAGAATCCTACGGTGAACATGTATTATCTGGGGGAGCATGAATTGAATGTTTTTGGTTCGATGATGTATAGGCATGAGGATTATGAAGCCGCAGTAGAAATGATCGCAAATGGAAAGATCAACCTCGAACCGCTGATCTCTAAGCATTTCCCGTTTGAAGCTTATTATGATGCGTATAAATTTATTGAGGAACAAGGTGATAAAACGATGAAAGTAATGATTGATCTTGGATGAAATGATATGGAAAAAACCTTAAATATTATAGGGATAGGTGAGTTGCTTTGGGATATCCTGCCCACTGGAAAGAAATTGGGAGGTGCACCGTGTAATTTTGTTTATCATGCTCAGAAACAAGGTTCGGAGGCTTTTGCCTTAAGCGCTGTGGGAAAGGATGATAACGGGACCGAAATTTTGGAGCTGTTGAAGTCGAAGGATATATCTTCCGCATTGATACAGGTTAACTACAA
>JBFEWU010000392.1:0-4229 GCA_041546215.1 Draconibacterium sp.
AATATTTGCAGCTGGCGTTTCAAAAAAATTGGTCCCGATGTGCCCATGAACGGCGTAACTTTCTTCGATGCCTGCGATTTCTGCAATAAAGTGAGTGAATTGCACGGTCTCGATCCTTATTACAACATCAGCGGACGTGTGGAAAAAGCAGATGGCAACCTTTCCGACGCCACAGTTACCATTATAGATCCGAACGGCAATGGATACCGCCTGCCAACCGAAGCCGAATGGGAATTTATTGCCCGGGGCGGAAATAAGTCGCAGGGATATACCTATCCGGGAAGTGATGTCATTACCGAAGTTGGCTGGGTTCAGGCGAACGCCATTAAAACCTACAACAACTGGGGAAGTCCGTTCCCTGGAGCTATGTTAAAAGCCAACGAATTGGGAATTTACGACATGGTAGGTAACGTGAGAGAATGGTGTTGGGACTGGTTCGGTGATTATCCGGGCATGCCAGCAACCGATCCTCAGGGCCCTGTTAGTGGTGACCAAAAAACCACCCGTGGCGGACAGTTCTGGGGAACTCCAAATGCGGAAACTGCCCTGTGGCAGCGCGGAAACGCCTATGCCCCGGCCACAAGCCGCTACGATATTGGTATCCGGCTGGTTCGAAACAAATAAACTCTAAGAGAGAAGGTAGAGTATAGATTAGGTAGATTATGAAGAGTTGTTGTCTTTCAGACTTCAGCTCTTCTTTTTTAACGCGTACGGACATTCGGATATTCAGACAACAGAAAAGACCGAAGTCCGGAGAAGCTCGAAGCTCATTGGAAGATTAGAATATAAGAATATAAGAGTATTAGAATATTGGAATGTTGTGATCGTTGAGCGAGCCGTGATTAATTAAGCTCAAAGCTCAAAGCTGAAAGCTCAAAGGAGGAACGCTACAAGTTGGGTACAGAGCAGCTGGGGATGGTTCTTTTTTGCACCGTGCTTTAGCGCGGTGATGTAAAGCAGTGTTCGCAAATTGGCTTTAGCCTTTAATTATTGAAAGCTCGAAGCTGAAAGCTCAAAGCTCAAAGGAAGAACGCTACAAGTTGGGTACGGAGCAAATAAGGATGAGATCGCTTCGTCTCCGTCCGTCGGCTGACGGACGGATCGCGAAATCGTGCATTAAACATTGTTTGGTCAACACCGCTACCGCGCCTTAGCGCCTCTGCGGTAAGAAAAAGCTTTGCCCCCTTGGGCTGGTTTTTAGGTCTTAACTGTTTAAAATTTTCCTTTTTATTATTTTTTTGTTTTGTAGATTTTAGATTGTTTTTTAATTCAATAATTCCTTTAAATCCAACATTTTATTTTGAATATATGTAAAATGTTCTCCACCAACAATTCATTGAAAATCAAAATGTTCGAGATTTAAATCATGGATTTTTTCATTGATGAACATTTTATATTCTACAATTGTCTATAATGGCATATACAACTGCTATGCTAAAGAAAGCCAGGCCTTATAATTATCGTTATCTCCTACTTATTAACTCTTTTGCTTTACTGTTTACACTAGGTTTAAAAGCACAGGATAATCAAATGGAAGAAAGACTTGCAAGTTTTGCAAGATATGGTGCAGATGTTTGGGCACGTAATCCTGTAACGCTTATTCCTGGTGAAGGAAAAGCGTGCATAAGTTGTCATACATCCCTTTCCTATGCTCTTGTTGAACCCCTTATCAAAGGGGAATACAAGGCTTATGATAACCTGATCGAAAACGTTCATAATCGCATCCTAACCTGGGATCAGAATACATCATGGTATACCCATGATAAAACAGCTGATATGGCAGAATTGGCTGGTAGACCAAGAGAACCGATGTTATCACTGATACCTGAAAACTCCAGAGGGTCAGAAGCTGTCCTAAATATACTAATCAGTGCCACTCATGATTCTTATCAAAATAAATCGCCAGGAAAGGAAACCGAATTAGCTTTTGACCACTTGTGGAAAGAGCAAATCAATCAGGGTGATAAAGAGGGACTATGGCGCTGGATACAAGTGGATTTAATACCCTGGGAGTCATATGATTCAGATGTTTGGGGTGCCGCAATGGCGGGTGTTGCTGCCGCAATATACCCGCAACTATCCCCAACAGATATGCTACGCAAGCTACATGAATCCCTTAAAAGGTACTTTTACAAGGAGGATATTAGTCTTCATGCCAAGGCTGCAATTTTTTGGTGTAATGCAGAATCCCAGACACCCTTTTTAAATAAGGATTCTGTGATTTCTTTTGCAGAAGAACTTCTGTCTCTTCAACGGAAGGATGGAGGTTGGAATCTGCGCCAGTTAGGTCCCTGGACAAACTGGGAGGGTACATGGAGAGATTGCTGCCCGAACAGGGAACTCAGATCAGATGCCTATGCCACTGGCTTCATAACAACTGTTCTGGCATGTAGCCCCGACTATCTACCTTCCGGAGGTCTGGAAAAGTTGGAGAAATCAATCACCTGGATCCAGGGAGAGCTGACAAATCCTTACCCAGATGGTCCAAGGTACAATACACATCGTAGTGGCCCCGAATTTTTACCTGAATTCAGGGAAAACCTTTATATAAACTGTGGGCATATGTGGTCATTTGTTGCAATTAAGTCATTTCAGGCACATAAATCCCCATGGAAAACCGGTGGATTTTAAATTATAAAACAGCAAAAGCTTAACCTAAATCGATTTCACATGGAATTTATCGGTTCAAATCCCGAACTTTACTCAGTCGTTGTAAACGTTCCCACAAGTCACGAAGCAAGCCTTCAACTTTACTAATTGTTTCAACGTCTGAAGGCCAAAATTCAAATTGACTTCTTTTATTTTCAATACCTTACAAAGAACGTTAACAGGTCTAAAACCAGTATTCGAAGCGATGGCTAACCCCGTGATTTTCAAAATTAAACATAAGGGATATGTTAATCACATTTCCAATTAAAATTGATCAAGGACCATTTCTCCCATTCCAGCGATCATGGATGCGAAGCTGGTGAGCTAATCAATTTAAATACAATCCAATTTCTATGCAAAATCAACCCCAACGGGGTTAAAGCAACAGCATCAGGCATCGCCCGATGTAATTGACGGAGCCCCGCTACCTCGCGATTGTATCGCGTGGTTTATAAATACCCCACTATGCGAAATAGTGATTGCTGTTGCAAAAAGATTTAATCCAAAAAAAATTCCCCCGCACACATGCGGGGGAATTTTTTAATTACAGCCTCCAGGCTCTATGCAACCCGGGTTCGATGGCTTATGTCTGAATCTTCTTATTTAGCACTTAGCGGGTTGGGATGTGCAATTTTTGCGAAATACTCGTCAAAGTTAAAGCCTTTATAATTCGGGCTTTCTTCGTTGTGGCATTTTTTACACACTGTTTCGTCAGGAATGATCAATCCGGCGGCTACGCTTTTTGCACGGTCTTTCATAATTGGAATCGATTTGTAGGCGCTGCCCGGTCCGTGGCACGATTCGCAGGAAACACCTTCCTCCACTTTAATGGTGGCAACCAGGCTCTGGTCAACACTTGCTGCGGTGCTATGGCATTTCAAACATTTTGGGTTGGTCTTTTCATCGCCCGTCAAAGCATCCATGGCTTTGGCATGGGGTCCGGCTGCCCATTTGTTGTACTGTTCACCCTTGTCGGCCTTGTTGTGACACATTTTACATTTGGTTGCACCAATGTACTTTGCATCCTGGGCATTCATGGTGGTAAAAACAAACATGGCCAGGCTTAAAAGCAATAATACTCTTCTATACTTCATAACTTAAAAATTTAGTTAATAATTGAATTTATTTACATCTCTTCTATACTTATTTTATTTCCTCAAATTTCACAAAATCTTTTCTCTATCAAAAGCCTTATTGTTGATATAAGTCATCTTGTGTATTTTTTTTCGGCATGGCACCCGGTACTGCAAGTGCCTCCGTTCTCCTCCGCCTTGTATTCAACGGGCATGTCCCAGTTTCCGAACCTTACTTTGGTAGCAATCAAATGCTCGCCCGGCGAACCGTGCACATCGTGACAAACCGTGCAACTGCGCCCTTTTTCGCCATTTATGTGGAAAAAGTGCAGGTTCTTGTCGCCGTTTCTGAACTCCGTGGCCGTGGTCGTGGTTTCGGCACTTAGCAATTCCGCATCGTGGCAGTTAAAGCACAACTCAAAATTCCCGCTGGTGGCGGCGACATAGGTTCCTTCGGGAAATGCCCCGTTCAGCAGCGAGTTATTTTCCGAAGCATGTGGCATATGG
>JBFEWU010000233.1:0-7578 GCA_041546215.1 Draconibacterium sp.
CGTATATACTTTTCGGTTTTTCCGCCCTGTTCACCAGAATTTTATAATCGTGGTTTTTCTGGCCTTCAACACGGATCAAATTCCCTTTTTCGCTGGTCGAAATCTCAACTGCCGAATAATAAAAACCGTCACCCAGTGGCTCGTAAAAAACAAGCGAAGCATTTTCTTTTTTCAGCATATGCAAGGTAAATTTCTCGGAATAGGTAGTGGTGTCGCCATTTACAATGGCCTGCACTTCAGTTGGATTAACCGGAATAATTACTGCATTTGCGTTTCTGTTTATCACTTTGAACTGATCGTCAAGCGTGAGTTTGGTATTCTCTTGTTTGGATTCGGCCTCAACCTGAAGCAGTTCGGGTTGTTGAATATTGCTGCAATCCGTTAACTGAATGGGTTTGCCACTGGCAGTTTTTAGCTGCACGTTGGTCATTGTCCAGTCACTGGCATAATTCAGGTTACCACTTTCTCCGGCCTCTATTGTAACATTCTCCCAGCTCACATGATGAATGTGTTTTTCGGGATATGCGTTGGCATAAAAGGCGCGTTTGGCATTTTCAACCTTTATGTTGCTCAGTTTTATTTGTCTGAATTCCGGAATTCCTTTTTCTTCGGGCGTAACGCGCTGGCTTAAAACCCTCCATCTGTCACGGATTTCTTCTTCAGGTATGCTTTCAGGAATGTTGCAGTAACTGTATTCCGGGTACCAGTTCAGTTCAAAATGAAAAGGATTTGCCACATCTTTCATTTTAATATCGTGGAAGTAGATATTCTCGATCAGTCCGCCACGTACTTTTGCCGATTTAAAACGGATGCCAATGTTTGTTCCAATGGCTTCCAGTCCATAAACTTCAATGTTTCGCATTCCGCCTGAAGTTTCGCTTCCAAGCGTAATCAATCCATGCCCTGCGCGGGTGATACAGTTCCTGTACACGATGTTTTCTGCCGGCCGGTTTACGCGCAGTCCGTCGGCATCTTTTCCGGCTTTTATGCACAGGTTGTCGTCGTTACAATCGATATCGCAATTCTCCACCAGAATGTCGCTCGACGAATCGGTATCGATGCCGTCGGAGCTTGGTCCGTGACCTCCAATATTATTCCGAATCACCAGCCCATCCACATGAACACGTTTGCTGTAAGTCAGTGAAACGGTCCAGAAACCGGCACGTTTTACGGTAAAGTCTTTTAGAAGAACATCTTCCGATTCCCATATTACCACCGGCCGCACCCGTTCGCAATCGTAGTCAACTGCCCAGCGGATGCCTTTATCGGTGTATTCGTTGTACATGCCGCCCGAACGTGGCGGATCGCCCCAAAATTTATCCCACCAGTATTTGCCGTTACCGTCAATCACTCCTTTTCCTGAAATTCGTACGTTTTCCTGATCGTAAACATTTATGAGTGCTGCCGGCCATTTCATTTCAATGCCGGCAATTCGTGTCCACAACCTGGGATAATGATCGTTGTTTTGAATGGCTTGAATTACCACGCCTTCACCAAGGTGCAGATCGATGTTCGATTTTACGAACAGAGCTCCCGAAAGATACGTTCCGGAAGGAAAGATAACTTTTCCACCACCTGCTTCAGCTGCTGCATCTATGGTCTTCTGAATGGCTTCGGTTACCAGTGTTTTTCCATCGCCAACAGCGCCGTAATCGGCTACATTAAAGTTTACATTGGGTATATCCACAAATTCTTGATGGTAAAAAATACTTTCCAGATGTTTTACCAGTTCGCTTTTATCTTTTTCCTCGGTTTTATTTTGTGCGCAGGAAAAGAAGGCCAAAGCACAAATAAACAGGAATACAGTTCTTTTCATCATTTTGAGTGAATTTTCAATTAAAATACGGGTGAAATTCCTTCCCATTTTACATCCCATTTACCATCCTTCGGGAACCCGGGATTTTCCACAGTACAACCATCCCAGCCGGCGCACATCATCCCAACTGTTGTTAACAGCCCTCCATTACCGGGCAGGTATAATCTTAGACGCTCGGTTTGGTAATTGTGCCCATTCTTCAGGTAAGTATTTTTCTGAACCTCTTTCAAAAGAAAATCAAGTGCCAGATCGGGTTCGTTCAATCGTACTGCGGTCATTGCTGCCATGGGATAGTCCCAACCCCAGGTATTTAGCCAATTCCATTTGTTTGCAATGGAGTGCATGATGTTTCGCAGAGTATGCCAACCCCAGTTTGACATTGTGCCTAAAGGAACTCCGTTGTGATAATCGGTATAAAAAGTTTGCAATCCGGTTATATCGGTAGTAAATGCAAATTCTCCGTTACCTACTAAATCAATAAGCCTATTTCAGTTGTACGAGAACAACTGATTTTGATGGCAGCTCAACTGTAAGTTTCCCGTTTTTAGGTTTTTCCACCTTAAAGTCTTTTAGTGTAACGGTTTCGTCTTTCCCGAAATCGTTAAAATTATTCATTTTATCCGAGGTGATGATTTGTCCGCTTGCATTGGAAAATTCATCCCCTGTAATAGCAATCTCAAGACTTTCGCTTTTGTCAGGATTCAGGTTGCAAAGGGTAATTGAAACTACATCATCTTTGGTTGAAGCTGAAGCGTGAACCGCAGGAACTGTTTTGCCATTCAGTTCGTATTTCCCGGTTTTCAGATTTGATGGAATTAAAGTAGCATCCTGGTGAACAGCGTACATTTTAAAAACGTAGTAGGTTGGCGTTAAAACCATTTCATCATCTCTGGTAAGAATAACCGATTGCAAAACATTAACCGTTTGAGCAATGTTCGACATTTTCACACGGTCGGCGTGATTGTTAAAAATATTCAGGTTAATACCTGCCACCAATGCATCCCGCAAAGTGTTCTGCTGGTATAAAAAGCCGGGATTTGTTCCTTCTTCCACATTAAACCAGTTTCCCCATTCGTCAACAATTAAACCAATATGTTTTTCAGGATCGTACTTGTCCATTATGGTAGAGTGTTTTTCTACAAGCGTTTCCATTTTCAAGGTATTATCGAGTACCGACATCCATTCTTTTTCACCGAAATCGGTGGCATGGCCTTTGTCGGTCCAACTGTTTGTGAACGTATAGTTGTGCAAGGAAACTCCTTGCACCAAATTGCGGTGTCGGGTTGTTTTTTGCATTAACACTTCCATCCAGTTGTAATCGTCAACATTTGGGCCACCTGCAATCCGGTATAAATCGCCATGGCAGTAAGTTGCAAAACGGTTGTACAGGTCGGCATAATATTCCGGAGTCATGTGTCCGCCACAGCCCCAGTTTTCGTTCCCGATTCCCCAGTATTTTACAGGCCATGGTTTTTCGCGACCATTCTTTTTCCGCAGGTCGGTCATTGGGCTAACATTCGACGAAGTGACGTATTCCACCCATTCGGATGCTTCCTGAACAGTACCTGAACCTACATTCAGGTTAATGTATGGTTCCGCTTTAATTAACTCACAGAACTCGAGGAATTCGTGTGTGCCAAAGCTATTGTCTTCGGTAACGCCTCCCCAGTGGACATTAACCATTGTTGGCCTGTCTTCGCGAGGGCCAATTCCGTCTTTCCAATGGTAGGTATCTCCGAAGCAACCACCGGGCCATCGTAATAAAGGAATTTGCATATCGATCAGTGCTCCAACAACATCATCGCGAAAACCATTTATGTTTGGAACGTCTGAATTTTCGCCTACATAAATTCCACCGTAGATACAGCGTCCTAAATGTTCGGCAAAATGACCGTATACTTCTTTGTTTATTTTTGTTTCAGCCTGGTCGGTATGCAATGTTAGCGTACTTTGGCCAAATGCAACCATGGTTAACAGGATTAAAACTGCTGTAATGCTCAAATTCTTTTGTTTCATGATTCAGGTTTTATTTTTAATTTCATTTCGACAATTTAACGACAGGCCAACCTTCTGTATCCCATTTTATTTCTTCGATTAAAAGTTTTGGTTCCCCTTTATCGCCGGCATCGTAGCCATGAAAAACGAGGTAGTCTGTTCCATTGAAGGTATATGCCGAATTATGACCTACGCCATACCAGTTTTTATTTCCCTGCAACACCGGAGTTCCTCCTCCTGTGGCCATATTCTGTCCCTCTTTATCGAGGTATGGTCCAGGAATATTTTCAGATCGGCCAACGATCATTTTGTAGGTGCTTTCTTTACCCCTGCAACAATAATCAATTGAAGCGAAGAGGTAATAATAGTTTCCCTTTTTGAATACGAAAGGTGCTTCAATGGCGTTGTTTCCAGCCTCATGTGGATCGTTCTCCTTATAAGTACCATTGGGTTCATCCGACGATTTTTTTCGTGATGCTATGGTTGGGATTTCGTTTAAATTATCATCCACATTTTTTGCATCGGGAGAAAGTTTGGCCAATTTCAAACCATCCCAAAAGGAACCGAATGTTAGATAGGGCGTTCCGTCTTCAGCTACAATTAAATTGGGATCGATGGCATTCCAGTTTGTTTTTCCCGGAAAGGATTGAATTACTTTACCCTGGTCTACCCATTCAAAATCCGGATCGTCAGGGTTTAGTGTTTTGTTGGTTGCCAATCCCATACACGAAGTATTCTTACCAAAGGAAGATACCGAGTAATACAGGTAGTACTGCTTATTGAAATAAGCGATATCAGGCGCCCAAAAGTGTCCCCTGAAGTCTTTAACTGCCTCTTTGGTCCAGGCGGGAGCATCCTTGAATACAGCCTGCTCTTTGGTCCAGTTTTCCATATCGGGCGACGACCAAACGTCAATTCCCATACCTGTGCAGAACAGGTAATAGGTGTCGTTTTCCTGGATCATAACAGGATCGTGAACCACTATGTTTTGCGAACTGGCTTTCCCTGACAGAAAAGCCACAGCGAATATTAGAATAAAAAATTGCTTCATTTTGATTGATTTATTGAATTCCTTCAGAGGTCATTACAACACGTTTCATGGTACTGTCCAGGTTATAATACAGGCGGTCGATGCAAACCGAGCGACGAAAACTTCCTCCATCTGGCTGAATACCACCGGTGTGATAGAAGAAGTACCAGTTGCCTTTGTATTCGATTATGGCTTGATGATTGGTATTTGTGTTACCGGCCAATTCATTTAGAATTCCTTTGTATTCCCAGGGTCCGGTAATTGATTTACTCATGGCATAAGCCGTTTTTTCGGGAAACTGGTAGGCATAGGACAGGTAATACCAGTCGCCACGCTTATGAATCCACGGAGCTTCGGTAAAATGCGGCAGGTCAACTGTATGTATTTCCCCATCCAGCTCTATCATGTTGTCTTTCAATTTTGCCCAGTAACAGGCTGTATTTCCCCAATACAGGTAAGCCTGTCCGTCATCGTCGATAAACACAGTCGGGTCTATGTCATCCCAGCTTATTTGAGTGTGTTCGGTGGTCAGGTCGTTTGTAACCAATGCTTTCCCCAAGGCATCTTTAAAAGGACCGGTGGGACTGTCAGATACCGCAACACCGATGGCTTTTCCATGAATGCTCCCGTGTTCGACGGTTACGTACCAGTAAAATTTCCCGTCCTTTTCAATTACCTCAGCGGCCCAGGCACTGTGTGCTGCCCATTCAAAATCAGTAGGTTTTAAGGGAACGGGATATTCGGTCCAGTTCACCAAATCTGTTGATGAATAAACCAACCATTCATTCATTTCATAAAAGTTCTTATCAACCGGAGCCTGGTCGTGACCAACATAAAGGTAAACCGTATCCTTGTGAACCAATGCAGCCGGATCGGCAGTGTATTTATCCTTAATGACAGGATTATTAATGCTAAGTTTCCTTTCTTGTTCTGAGCCTGTTTTTTCAGGATGCTGGTTTTTCACCCCGGAAGTACAGTTAAACAAAATAAAACTAAGCAAGACAACTGCTATACTATTTTTAAATTTCTTCATAATTCAAAAGTTGGATAAAAAGGCAGGCGCACAAGGCAACCTCCCTTTTCTTTATTTCCATTCCTACCTTAATAATTGTTATTTTGCTTTACCTCTTTTTCTTTCCCCAAACAGAGACTCCGGAAGAATTTAAACCTGAAAAAACAATGGTTAGTTCTCTCGGCGATGCTTCCCAGTCGAGCTCCCGCTCTATGCACAATTTAGTATTGCCAATGGAAAGAATATTATTTGCCGCATCGAATGACCATGTTCCTGTTAAGGCTCCTGTAGCTTGATTATTTGATGAAAGTGTTAATGACTCGGATGTTTGCTGGATTTGGAACTGATAATTCAGCGTAATAAGTTCCCAAGTCCCTTCTAACTCATCTTTCGAAATTTCTTTCTCCGGAACTGCGGTATATCTTTCCGGCATTACAACCGGCCAGCCATCATCAGTCCAGCGAATTTTCCGAACATGCCCCATCATAATGGCATTACTAAAGGCATTGCCATTTGTATTGGCTGGTAAACGTCCCTGTGATGAATAAAACCAGTCACCTGTTTCTTCATTTTGAAATACACAACAGTGAGAAATACCAACCCAGCCAGAATGGTCGTTAAATGCGTATGGATGTGTTACTATTGGATAAACCTCTCCACCCTTGGTGATGTTAGTTCCATTATATGCATAATAAGGCCCTGTAATGTTTTCAGACCTGCATACCCTGGTATTATAAGCTACTGAAAGTTCATCGTAAGCTAAAAACATATAGTAGAAACCGGTTTTTTCGTTGTAGATTACTTCAGGTGCTTCAGATCCCTGCCACCTTGAACCGTTTGTACGGGTATAAATAGGAGTGCCCCATGTTGATTCATTATTTATATCAAATTTTTCTGATGGGAGTCCTGTGTTAGGATCCAATTGAATGGCTGCAATTCCACTGTGCCAGGAACCATAGATCAACCAATGTTCCCCTTCAGGAGTGACGATAAAAGACGGATCGATAGCATTGTATTTAAAATAACCACTCCAATTGTTTAATGAGGGTCTGTTCCAATTTGTGCCCCTGTCGGAAACAGAACAAATTACCATTCCTTTGTCTTGCCAGGAGTTAAGTGAAGGGTCTGAAGTTTCCATTAATCCAATGAAGGCTCTTTCTGTCCAGGTATTATCAAAATTTTCTGTATTGTAAGGCAGCCCATTCCCAATATAGTTGTCAATAATAATACTGTAATACATGCGATAGATATTACCTACCTTGCGAACAACAGGAGCCCAGTGCCCATAAATGGGATTATTAATTGGAGCTAAGCCAACCCTGTCGCGCATATTATTTAGCGAATCTTTTACCCATACAGGTGTTTCCGGCATTGACGCTCCCATATAGGACCAATTAACCAAATCTTCAGATCGGCGACCATGAAAATGTCCATGTCCGGCATGTGCATTCCCAAAGGAGGCATTTGTGCCATACATGTAATAATAATCGCCATCGAAAACTACACTTGGATCATGAATGTTCGCCAGATTCCACTCATCCCGTTTTGACCAGGCTGCTATCGACGAATAGTCGTCGGGGTACGTTGGAATGGTGTAATCCGTGTCAATATCTACGTCTATATCATCCTTTATTGTGATACCGGTAGGTTCCAGATCGTCGTCGTTGCACCTAACAAACGAGAAAACAATTATAGTGACAGATAATATTAACAAGTACCTTCGTC
>JBFEWU010000422.1:0-3841 GCA_041546215.1 Draconibacterium sp.
GCAATGGCCATATAAACCAACCCGCAGGGCAGGAGACCATTTAACATTCCAATAAAAAACAGGCTTTGAAAGGAACGGATTGAGAATAGCTCGCCCATTTTCTTTTTTAGTTTTCCAACAGTCGAAAACCAGCTTTTACCCATGCTGGACCGGCTCCTGAAAAGTTTAGGAAAGAGCACCGAAAGGATCATGAGAGTACCCATAATTACCGAAACTTTTTGTTGAAATCCGATGAGCTGCAAGCCCTGTCCCAGAAGACCAAAAAGAGCTCCCATTAAACCATAAGTAAGAGTTCGTCCAAAGTTGTACAGTGTCCCCCCAAATATTTTCCGGGAAATGGTATTCCCTTGTAAAGGAAGCGCAAGAGCAATGGGGCCACACATTCCCACACAATGAAAACTTCCCATTAATCCGAGAACCAAAGCTGAAATGAAAATGCTCATGAATGATGCTGTTTATTTGAACTTAAGGTTGAAATTATTGAATAAAGGTAATGATTTTACTGAACATGTACCGTTTGGTCGACTTCGTATTTTTCACCCTCCATAAACCAGGTGAATTTGAGAATATATCTTCCGTTTATCAGGGCTCTTTTATCAAACTGGAAATGCTGTGATACGGTTTTGTCATTCGTTTTAAAGGAGGCTGTAATATCTTTTGTTTTGTCCGAAGGACGGAACATTTGAATTGATCCTGAATCCATTTTTGCGACTAAGGATTCGTCCACCTCCACCAAAAAAAATTGATCGGTAGATTCAGTTCTAAAGCAATGGGTATAGGCTTTCGATCGTTCATCTACTTTCATTTGCTCCGAGTAATCTACCCCTTTTTCGTAATAATCCTTGTGCACAAGATTTACTTGCTGCCGCATGGCAAAGGTTATGAATATTGCACATGCCGCCAAAAACAGAACTAAAAAGATAAATATACCGGTACCCCAATTTAATTTCATATTTGTTTTTCTTTATCGTGGTCCAACAAAGCTTGTTTTATACGATTCAATTAATTCATTATTGCTGTAAATTCCAAAAACAACTTCTGTTTTGTCATCCTTAATCTTTTCTTTGGGAATATACAGAAGAAAAGTAGATTCGAACATATCCTGGTCTTTAACAATCATTTTATTTCCCGCCATTTTAATTTCACCTTCCTGCGAAATCAGTTTAATTTCGAGCGGCATCTCTTCATGCGTTTTGTTTACAATTTTAATGTTATACACATTGGAGATTTGATTTTCGTGTTCCTGGAAAAGCAAACCCGGCGTTCTTAATATGGTGGTTTCAATTGCCGGCCGTGTTGCCAGTGTGTAAACAAAAAATGAAAAGATCATAAGCAAAACCAGGGAATAAGCCCGGTTTCGGGCATTCCATATTCGGGTGTTTTTACTCCTGATGGATGTTTCTGAGGCATAGCGAATTAATCCCGGCTCTTTTCCTGTCACATGCATGATCTTGTTACATGCATCAATGCAGGAGGTGCAGTTAATACATTCCAATTGTGTACCATTACGAATATCAATCCCCGTTGGACAAACCGCCAGGCATTGTTTACAATCGGTGCAATCTCCTTCGTTACGTGCGCCACGAGGTTCGCCACGTTTGTAATCGTAGGTAACCATTATGGTTCTTGAATCGAGCAAAACACCCTGCATCCTCCCGTACGGGCACACCATGGTGCAAATTTGTTCACGGAAAAAGGAATAAATCCAGTAGAAAAAGGCTGACACAAGCAACATGACAAGAATTCCGGAAAGATGATCGCCCGGCGGTTCAGCAATGATCTGCAACCACTGATCGCTGCCAATAAACCACATCAGAAAGGTATTGGTAATGGCAACTGAGATCAGAATAAAAATGCCGTGTTTTAAAGTCTTCTTGAAAATTTTATGGGCGGTCCATGGGCTCTTATCCAAATTCTGACGGGCACGTGAATCGCCTTCTATCAGGTATTCAATCCTTCGGAAAATCATTTCCAGGAAAACCGTTTGCGGACATGCCCATCCACACCAAAGTCGCCCGAAGGTTACGGTAAACAAAATTACGAAGAGGACAAAAGAGAGCATAAGTAAAGCAAGAATGAAGGTATCCTGAGCCCAGAATATGGCGCCAAAAATGATAAACTTACGGTTGGCAATGTCAAGTAAAATCAGTGGATTCCCGTTGATGCGAATAAACGGGGCGCCAAACAAAAAAAGTAACAACAGCGTGCTGAAAGCTACCCGGCGCGAAAACCATTTTCCCGAGGTTTTTTTGGTATAGATCCATTTGCGTCCGCCACGCTCATTCAAGTTAATGGGTTTATCTCTGTAGTCTGAATTGTGATTCGCCATAGCTTCAGTTCGTGCATAAAAAAGGGGGAAGTAAATTCCCCTCTTTCGTAATGGATCGATAGATATTATTCACATTTTTCTCCCTGGGGTTCCTTGGCATTTGCAGGATTTGTTCCAACCAGAGTCATAATGTAACTGGCGACCTTTTGTATTTTTTCATCGCTTATTTGTCCCTTAAAAGCAGTCATCCCTTTGGCCGGTTCACCATTTTTAATCACATTAAAAACACTTTGAATATCGCAGCCATGTATCCAATAGTTATCGGTAAGGTTTGGTCCAACTGCGTTCCCTTCTCCATTCATGCCATGACAGGCCATGCATGCCATATCGGTATAAATTTGTTTGCCTTCGGCCAATGACGCTTCATCAGTAAAAGCAACCAGGGCTTCGGCTTCAAGTGCAGCAATCTGGTATTTCTGATCGTGTTTCATCGATTTTTTGGCATATTCAGCCTCCTGGTGATCTCCTTCTTTTAACCAGAAATAATAGGCACCGTATATGATCGACCAGCCAATGGTAATGTAAAACAGGAGCATGATCCAGCGGGGAGGCGGATTGTCCAACTCTTTTATCCCATCGTAATCGTGGTCCATTACCGGTCCATCCTGGTCCAGTATTTGTTTTTTTTCTTCTGACATAGCTTTAAATTTAATTTGAAGTTATGATGTCTTCGGATTCGCTATCCGTCAAAACCGAGTTTTTAATTTCCTCCATCTTCTTATCGGGCATTCGCATGGTGCGAATAAAAATAACAATGAACAGTACAACAAAAATCAGCAATCCGATAATGTAAAATATTTGGATGCCTTCAATGCTTGTTAACAGGTTGCTTACTATCTTCATCTCATTGGAATTGTTAAATTAATCAAAAGAATTCCTCGTGGCTTTGCCACGAGGATAGTCAACTTTAAGAATTTTCTTTATTTGGTGTTCAAAGGAACCTGCTGCGGAACCTTTGTTTTCACCCGCGATATTTTTCAAAGTTCGTTTCATTTTTGCAGTGTAATTAAAATGTAACTGGTTAGCTGGGTTATCTGTTTTTCAGATAACATCGATTTATACGCGACCATGCCTTTTGCCACATTGCCTTCCGAAATCTGTTTGTACACATCGGCAGGTTTATTGCCATGAATCCATTCATCATCGGTTAAATTGGGGAATGTTGCAATGCCTTTACCTTCGGCACCGTGGCAAACCGCACAATGGGTTTTGAATAGTTTTCCCCCTGCATCTAAATCAGCCTGCTCTTTCAATAGTTTTACTTCTTTCTGGTCGCTTGCGTCAATCGCTTCAGCATGCATAAGCACTTCTTTGGTTTCGGGCATTTTTGCAATGTCTTTACCCAGTTTATGCATGTAGGCAATCAGTGCAATCATTTGTTTTTCCGGGGCAAGGTCAATTCCCGATGCCTTTAGTTCATCTGAAATTGATTGTGCCTGTGCCATTAAATCGTCAACAGCCTTATCGGCATATCCTTCGGGATACGGAACTCCCAAGGTTTGCATGGCTTTA
>JBFEWU010000106.1:0-12892 GCA_041546215.1 Draconibacterium sp.
AAGGATTTTTCAAAGTCATCGCCAAATAGCTTAAGGGCTTTATTGTTAAAACCACTTTTTCTTTTTAAAATAGGCCAATAACAAAATAAATACCAGCAGAATAACCAGCCAGAATCCCAGGTAACCCAACTTCCAGTCTAACTCCGGCATATGGCTAAAATTCATTCCGTAAATACCTGCCAGGAAAGTTAAAGGAATAAAGATCGTAGCTACGGTTGTAAGGGTTTTCATCACCTGGTTCATGCGATGCCCCTGCACCGAAAAAAACAAATTGATACTACTTTCCAATTGAACTTCCAGGTAATCACATTCATCAATGAGTGTTAAACTCAGGTCGCGGAGTTCGTAAAAATACTTTAGGTGCTTTTTCTGAACAAAGCCAGTTTTTTCACGCTCAATTTTCGATACGTACTCTTTAAGAGGTAATATGGTTTTTTTTATCTGGTGAATTTGACGTTTGTACAATTCAATGGTTTTTAAAATGGAAGGCGATGGATCAACATCACTTTCAATCAATCCCAGTTTTTCAATTTCACCATCGATACCATTAATGGTTTTAACGTAATTATCAAGGATGGATTCAAGCAACAGAAATAAAAGATAATCGGTGCCTCGTTCACGCACAATGCCTTCATCATTACGCAGGCGTTGTCGAATGTGGTTAAAATAATCGGCCTTCCTTTCCTGAAACGAAATGAGAAAATTACTTCCTAAAATGAAACTAAGTTGCTCTTGTTCGATTATGGAATTATTGGCTGGTAAAATAGACTTCAAGGTAAAAAACCAGTAGGTTTCGTATTCCTGAAATTTCGGACGCTGATTGACATCCAGTATATCCTGAATGGCAAGATCATGAACACCCGTTTTTACACATATATTCCGAATTGTATTTACATCGTGAAGACCATGAATATTTAACCAGCACTGATGTTCCGTTTCTTGAAATCCTTGAAAATCCTGAGGTGCATAATCCGGATTTTCCAAACATTCTTCGGCGTTGTACTTAAATTCCTGCAGGCTCAATTCATCTTCATGCTTCACCCCTGTAAATGCAGGTTCCGATGGATTTATCTTTTTTCTGTTGAGAATTTTCTTCATCATGTTCTATACCCTTTTACCTTCAATTATCGCTTTAATAATGAGCTTATACAATATACAACAAGATTTTCAAACCGGACCATTGGAGGATTGGAATATAAGAGTATTCGAATATTAGAATTTTGAGTCGTGGAATGGTTGAAGAAGGGAGAAAGAGTTAGGTAGGGTATGGTGCTTGACATCAGGTCGCTTCGTCGTTCCTCCCCCCGACTCATTGGGATTAGTTCCACTACAACTTTTGGTTCGATTCACTCCCAAAGGCTGAGTGTCACTGAATCGCGAAATCGTGCACTAAAGAATCATAGATATTACCATTATAAATTAATTAGCAAAAAAGAAACCAATTAGTTACCTTTGTTGTGTATTAATGAGAATCCTTGAACCATATAAAGATTACTTCTGGGAGTTCTATAACCCGCTTCCACAAAAGGTTAAAGACAAGGTTGATTATGTTCTGCAAATTGTGATATCTGTTCAAAGAGTATCGACCAAGTTTTTTAAACATCTTGAAGATGGTATTTATGAAATCAGAATTGAAGAGGGGAGCAATATATACAGGATATTCTCATTTTTCGATGATAATAAACTGGTGATGCTATTGCATGGTTTTCAAAAGAAAACGCAAAAAACACCAAGAAAAGAAATTGAGCAGGCAAAAAAACTAAGGAGGATGTATTATGAAGAAAAAGAATCCGAAAACAATAAATGAACTGTTCGACCACAAATACGGTAATGCAGGAACCAAAAGTCGTAAGGATTTTGAGCAAAAGGCTGAAGCGTATATGGTTGCCGAACTGGTAAAAGAATCGCGCAAAAAAGCCCATCTGACCCAGGAACAGTTGGCCCAAAAACTAAATGTAAAACGTTCCTATATTTCAAAAATCGAACGGGCTTCAAGCGATGTGAGGATCTCAACCCTGCGTAAGATTATTGAGACCGGATTAGGAGGAAAACTTCATATTAGCGTTGAATTATAGTTTTATAAATATTGTTTTGTATTGGGAGTTTTGAACCAAAGATTCATATGTGTAAGATTTCGCGAGGAAGTGAAGCGACCGAAGCGATCTCCTACACACCATTGCACCCTGTGACCACCAATACATCCTACTTCAGGTTTTCTTCAAACAGTTTATAAATACGCTTGTACTCGTCGGTCCAGCTGCTGGGCTCACGGAAACCATGCGGCTCAACAGGATAAACAGCCAACTCCCAGTTTTCTTTGCCTAACTCGATTAAACGTTGCGTAAGACGAACAATATCCTGAAACTGAACATTATCATCGACCATTCCATGGCACATCAGGAGGGCTCCTTCCAGTCCTTCGGCGAAATAAATAGGCGAACTTTTTACAAAGGCAAGACTATCCTCTACCGGTGTATTTAAAATATTGGCCGTATAACCATGGTTGTAATGTGCCCAATCGGTAACCGAACGTAAGGCTCCGCCAGCTTTAAAAACATCGGGGTGATTAAACATAGCCATAAGCGTAATAAAACCTCCGTAAGAACCACCGTACAAACCAATTCGCTCAGGCGATATGTCGTATTTTTCAACCAAAAAATTAGCGCCGTCCACATTATCCGAAAGGTCTTTCCCTCCCATCCAGCGGTAAATCCCGGTGCGCCAGTTTCTGCCATATCCGGCACTTGCCCGGTAATCAATATCCAAAATGGTGTAACCGTTATCCACCAGAAAGTTATGAAACTGGTACTCGCGAAAATAACTACTCCACCATTTATGTGCATTTTGCAAATAGCCTGCACCATGTACAAAAATTACGGCCGGCCCCTTTTTTTCGGATGATCCGGGGCGATATAAGCGTGCATGTACCTTTTCTCCATCCCGCGCTTTAAAAGTAACATATTCAGGTGTGCGCCAGGGGTAACTGTTAAATGCCTCGGTAGTGGAATTCGTAAGTTGCCTTGCACTGGCTCCGGCCTGGTTTTCCTGCAAAAACAATTCCCATGGCTTATTCGCCCTTGAATGTCGGATTGCCAGATATTTTTCATCAGGAGACAGGCGAACCTCATTGCCGCCATCCATGGATGTAATTTGTATGAGTTTGCCTCCCCAAACCGGCATTTTATAAAAATGTTTTACCCCCGGATGTACTTTGTTGGCGGTAAAATAGAAATGCTTTTTGTCCTTGGAAATAAATGCTTCTGAAACTTCAAATTCACCTTTTGTCAATGTTGTTTTTTCTTTCGATTTGATATCGACAGCATACAAATGCGAGTATCCCGATACTTCTGAATGAAACCATAGTGTTTTACCATCGGGCATCCACCCCATGTCACCCATTGAAAAACCCCAGCCGCCAATTCCCGGACCGCCAATCCACGCTTCATCGCGCTGACGGTCAAGCACCTCCAGGTTGCCGGTGGCAGGATCAAGTAAAAGAATCCAGCGGTCTTTATTATCCTGCGAAAGAGCCACTAGCACGGCCAGATCTTCTGTTTCATTCCAAAGCGGTCCCAAAAGATTAACCTTACGATCTTTTACTTCTTCGCCATCTTTTGGCATACGTTTGGGATAATCGCTTAAATAATCAGGCTGATCTTTTAATCCGGGAATTTGCGATTTGTCGATTTTTACAGTTTTATTCTTATCAACATCGAAAATGGCCATAACAACACCGCCTTGCGGGCTGCCAACTTTAACTCTTGCTTTGCGTTCTTCGGTATAACCCGATTGGGTAACATGGTGTGTAACCGATGTGGATTTGCCCTGGCCCCTTTCGTAGAGGGAGTAGATTACGAATGCCCCACTGGGACTTAACGACATGCTGCCTACCTGGTTTTTTCCCGTATAGATTTTCAGGGGATTGATTCTTTTTTCAGCTTCGCTCCTGTTTTCACTGGCTTTATTTTTTGCTTCGCGCTCGTTCAGTGCCACAAACAGTTCTTTTTGCTGATCTTCCAGCCACTTTGCCTGTCCCTTACTCTTCTTCTCACTGCGCTCGTTACCCGAAACAAAATTGGTGATCTGACGGATTAAACCGCTTTTGGGATGAATGGTAAATAAGTTATTGTCTTTTGTAAACGATATTTCACGGTCGTTTAAAACAAATTTCGGCGCCGAGGCTCGTCCTAACCACCCGGTAAGTTGCTTTTCTGTACCTGATTTTAAATCCAATAAAAAAATATTCCCGTTACGTGTAAAAACCTTTAGCGAATGTTCCCGGTTGTAACTTCCGTACCTTCCTGGAAAACTGAGCTTTTCTTCCACAGAAACTTTCTTAATTTCTTTCGTTTTTAATGAATAGGAATATAGCGACGAAAGTGTGTCTTGTTCCGGATTCCAATCGAAATAGATCTTTTCACCAGCCTCATCCCATGAAATATCAGACGGAGAAGTTCCAATCCATTTTTCAGGCGCCTGCATAATTTGCTCAATGCTTAATACGCTTTTGTTATTTTTTTGAATTTGTGAGGTTCCATTAACGGAATAAAAAATGCAAATAACGAGAAGGATATTTCGGATCATGATGCTACTGTTTTTTCGATTTAACAAAGGCATCAAAAATACTATTTTTAAAAGAATAATTTCCCTGATAAAAACTTGCTTTCCATAAAAGCAAAAACCATAGATTTGTAAGAAGATAAAATCATGGTAACTAAAGCCAAAAAAATGGAACGAATATGTGGATCAGCCACGTGGCGGAACACATAAGGGGAAATGATAAAACCACAGGTAAAGGAAGAGGGAGTTTCATGGGCCAGAACTGACGGCCAAAATGGCACTGATTGTTATCTGCTGATCGATTAAACATGAACTAAATTACATACAAGTGAAGGTATTCAAATTTGGGGGGGCATCGGTGAAAGATGCCCAGGCAGTGCGCAATGTTGCACAAATCGTAAAACAATACAGCGAAAACCTGGTGGTTGTAATTTCGGCCATGGGAAAAACCACCAACCTGATGGAAGAACTGGTAAAAGCCTATTTCCTGAAAGAAGAAAGACAATGGGAGACTTTTCGTCAATTCAAAGAATTTCACAATCAAATATGTTTCGACCTGTTCGAAAACAAAAATATTCCGGAATCCATTACAGGATTTTACACCGAACTGGAAAAAAAGCTTAATACCACACCTTCACACGATTTTAATTTTGAATACGACCAGGTGGTTAGTTTTGGCGAAATGGTATCCACAACCATTGTCAGCGAATACCTGAATTCAAGGGCCATAAAAAATCAATGGATCGACATCAGAAGCTGTTTAATTACCACCGATAAATTCCGCGATGCCTCTGTTGACTGGGAGTGGACAACTAAATTATGTCGTGAAGTTTTTCATTTCAAAAACCAAAAGCTATACATTACCCAGGGATTCATAGGTTCAACTTTATCAAACCTTACGACTACACTGGGCCGCGAAGGATCGGACTTTACAGCAGCCATTATCGGGAATGTTTTAAGTGCCGAAAATGTTTCGATCTGGAAAGATGTACCCGGAGTACTGAATGCCGATCCTAAAAAAATGGAGAACGCCATAAAAATAGATGAGCTTTCGTACCGCGAAGCCATTGAAATGTCGTACTCGGGAGCCCAGGTCATCCATCCGAAAACAATGAAACCACTGCACAATAAGGATATTCCTTTGCTGGTAAAGTCATTTATTGCTCCCGAGGATGAAGGCTCGGTAATTCATAAAATCGATCATAAGCTTCAGCTTAATCCCGTATTTATTGAAAAAGACCAGCAGGTTCTGATTACAATTTCGCCAAAAGACTTTTCATTTATCAGCATAGAAGACATCAATAAGATTGTAAATCTATTGCACAACAACCGCTTTAAAATAAATTTAACTCAGCAATCGGCCATCGACTTTAACCTGGTGGTAGATTTTCCTGAAACAGACATCGAGCCGGTGCTGCAACAACTATCGGAAGACTATGTGGCCCTGTATAATACAGGATTAACGCTGCACACCGTTCGTCATTTTACCGATGATGCACTCAATATGATCAAGAACAATAAAAAAATCTACCTTCAACAAAACAGCAGACGGACTGCACGCTTGCTACTTAAACCTTAAGCCTGATACCCTGCAGCATTAAATTGAGGCAGATTCATATATTATTGTAATTTTACTCGACTAATCTTTACCTATTTAAAAAAACTTCTTCAGCATGAAGCAAAAAAAGATTCTTCCTTATGCCATCGGATTGATGGTAGTTGTTATTATTTTGCTGGTAATTGGCAAAAAACAAGGTTGGTTTGGCAAAGAATTTTCCATTGATATTGCCACCCAGAAAGTAGAAAGTAAAACCATTACTGAGTTTATTAATGCAAACGGCAAAATTCAGCCCGAAACCGAAGTAAAAATCAGTCCTGACGTGGCCGGCGAAATTGTTGAGCTCTATGTTGAAGAAGGAGATGCAGTTGTAAAGGGGGATCCGCTGTGTATCATTAAACCCGAAATGTATATTTCAGCAGTAAACCGGGCTGAGGCAGCGTTGAACTCGTCGAAAGCGCGATTGGCTCAAGCAGAAGCCCAACAGATTGAACGCGAACTTTCCTATAAACGATCCAAACAATTGTACGAAAAGGGAACTATCCCTGTATCGGAGTTTGAAACAGCTGAAGCTGCATACAAAATTTCACAAGCTGAAGTTCGGGCTGCTCAATACTCGGTCCGTAGTGCCGAAGCCACTCTTGACGAAGCCAAAGAACAACTTACCAAAACAAAAATATATGCTCCCATTGACGGAACCATTTCGGCCTTAAACGTGGAAAAAGGGGAACGCGTTGTGGGAACCAGCATGATGATTGGAACGGAAATGATGACCGTAGCCGATTTAAATCGAATGGAAGTTCAGGTGGAAGTAAACGAAAACGACATTGTTAAGGTCATGAAATTCGATACTGCGCTGGTGGAAGTAGATGCCTACCTGAACCGAAAATTTAAAGGCATTGTTACCGAAATTGCCAATTCGGCAAGCACCACCGGAACCACTGCCGACCAGGTTACCAATTTCGATGTTAAAGTATTTTTGCTAAAAGAATCGTACGAAGACTTAATTGACAACTCAACCGGAAATCTCTATCCTTTCCGCCCGGGTATGTCGGCCACGGTTGATATACTTACCGAAACCCGCGAGGGTGTCATTTCGGTACCAATTTCGGCAGTGACCACACGTGTAAAAAAAGAAGGTGGTGGCACAAAAGAAGTGATTGCCGAAGGTGAGGAAGACCAGTCCAATGATGAAAAAACCACTACTCGTGAAGAAAAACAGGAAGTTGTTTTCGTGTACAACGGAAACCGGGTGAAAAAAATGGAAGTAAAAACCGGTATACAGGATAATACCAGCATAGAGATTTTGGAAGGCGTGAAAGAAGGCGACGAAGTGGTTATTGCACCTTACAACGCCATTAACCGCTCGTTGAAAGACAGCATGCTGGTAAATAAAGTGAAGGAAGAAGATCTTTTTAAGGAGAAGAAATAAACTATTCACCCTGGAAATAATCACGATTATCGAGTAAGGTTAAATTATTGGTGTGAGCACGATCAACCTTTAACACCGACTTTTGGGATACATTTTTACCCTCAATTTTATAAACCTTTTCCATGGAGATCTGATTTACCAGAAGGTTTTTGTACTCCACAGCAAATTGGTACGACACGTCAGTCAGGTAATGCCTATTCGACGCCCCCACTGCCAATCCTTTTCCCTGTCGGTTATTTTTCGGCGACTGTACCTCGCCTTCAATTTTTAATACCGAATAATCGACTTTATTTATGGTAATTTTTCCATGAAACGAGCTGGCATAATAATCGCCCGATCCTTCCAATGTTGGTTTATCCTGGCCAAATGCGATTACCCAATATTCTTTCCCATCAATTTTTGGCTGGCTTTCCAGTTCCAGTTTATAATCGGGCAGCAATGCCGGACTTAATACATTCGAAGCCGAACGAATCCAATCCAGTTCCAGTAAATCGTCTATATTCAGCAAAGCAGTCGAGAAGGTATAATCCCCTTTGCTTTTTTCCTTTTTAATCGCATATTTACGCGAAACAAAGGCATCCGCTATTGAAACCTCGCTGTACCCTTTAGCATCGTAAATTAACACCGACGCAATTTGAGGTGATTGCACCTCATCGTTAACGGTTTGCAGGATGTTATAACTGCAATGCATATTAAAGGGTCCTGCACCATAGTTGTACTTAAT
The DNA here is from genome assembly GCA_041546215.1 of Draconibacterium sp. Lineage (GTDB taxonomy): Bacteria > Bacteroidota > Bacteroidia > Bacteroidales > Prolixibacteraceae > Draconibacterium. Next base: position 8,275 of record JBFEWU010000106.1, read on the forward strand.
GTTCTCCGAAGCCATTCGTAAGATACGCAACAATACCTTATTCTGTGCAGCTACGTCCACTTCATCGACACCGTAAGATTGCGACGGCAATTTTATGACATTAAATTCTTTGAGAAAAAGATCTTTTACCGGAAACTGCCTGTTTTTAAATCCTACGGCGGAGAAATAAATATCTTTTCCCGCCAGTTCTTCCGGAATCTTTAATTCAAAATTCCCGTCTTCATCGCTGGCTGTGCCATAAAATGTACCTTCCAATCCGATATTGGTGTAGGAAACCGGCCGGTTACTTTCTGCATGTACCACTTTCCCTTTAATGGTATGTGTCACTTTCCCGCCTTCCTGGGCAAAAGTAAACAAGGAAAAACAGAATGTTAATAGTAATATTGTTAATGTCTTCATCATGCTGATTTTAGTCGAATTTATGAGAAGCCAGAAAAGCTTCAAACACATTCAAAAGTAAACAAATTAAGCGAATCTTCGCAGAATAAAAAAAGGTATCCAGTTAATACCAATCATAATATTATAACGTTGTATTACCGAATTATTATTGTTTATCTTTGTTTTATTCATCAAAAAAATGATTGTTATGTACCGAAAATATTTTGTGATCCTGATTTGTGCTGTTCTTGTTTCGCTTTCGTCGTGTGTTTCGAAAAAGAAATACCTTGAAATGGAAGCGGGCAGATTAAAAGCCGAGGAGCTCTCCCGAAAACTGGATGAAGAAAATAAAGCCAAAGCCGCACGAATTAAAGCCTTAATTGCCGATTATGAAGCCATGAAAAATGAGCTAATGGAAAGCAATGCCATGAAGGACCAATACATCGCGACTTTAAAACAGGAAATGGACGTACTTTCAAAAGATCTGAATAAACAAACGGAATCGTTGGAAGAGACCAGTTTTAATCTTGATTTTGAGAAGCAACGTTTAACAAACGCATTAAACAGCAAAGACCAAAGTATAAAATCGTTGCAGGCAGAAGTAAGTGACCTGGAAGGCCAGCTTTCGGAAAAAAATTCGATTATCGACCAAAAGAACTACGACATTGGCCGGTTAAATGACGAAGCAAGAGTACTTGAGGGGAAAATTACTGCAGGAGAAAACAACATGGCCCTGCTTCAGAAAGAGCTTGAAAATGCGAAAGCTGAAACGGTTAAGGTGCAAAACGAAATGAAAGACAAAGACGCTCAAATTAAAAAGCTCAACAACCAGGTCAAACTATTAAAGAACCAGATTGGCCAATAATCAGAACGAAACTAAACCTCTAAATCCTGGGAAAAATTGGGTTAAGAAATAGCCTATTGTTCCCTGTTTCGCACGAAGTTACCATTTCCAGAGTTAGATTCTTGGCAATACCGCTTTTGCGGTTTCAGAACTGGTGTCCGTCAGCTGACGGATCACCTGCTGAATATTTTTGATATTAATAGTAAACAAGGTTGGTGGCACACAAGGGCTCCTTTTGCACCCCGTTTTTTTTACGAATGCAAAAAGGCATTTACTTTCGTAAATACCTTTTTATTCGTTTGAAGTGCTAACACATTCTATCTATGAAAGAACTTACCTGTTCTATTTTTTTGCTTTTTGAAACCACATGCGATCACCCACATTATAGTATTCATTTTCAAGCTTGGGATTTTCAGCAAGTTGAGCTTTTGTGTAAGGGAAATAGGGCACCATTACATCATCGCCTTTTTGCCAGTTGGCCGGTGTTAAAACTTTAGCTTCTTCGGTGGTTTGAAGGGCTTCTACAATTCTAATTATTTCATCCATGTTCCGTCCTACCTGCATGGGGTAAAAATTAATCGAACGTACGATATTCTCATCATCGATAATAAATACACCTCTGATGTCTTTGGTTGTGCTCACTGGCTCGTGAAGCATTCCGTAAATTTTTGACGATTTTCCATCAACATCTTCAAACAAGGGGAAGTCAATATTTTTTGTTCCCCGGTTTTTGTAGTCTAACTCTTCCAGGTGAGCTTCCCACATTTTATGAACCTCTACTTTATCGGTAGAAATAATGGCTATCTTAACACCCAGTTGGTCAAACCTTGGTTGAAGGTGTGCCAGTTCCAATAGTTCTGATGAACACACTGGCGTAAAGTCAGCAGGATGACTAAAGAGAATTTTCCAGCTTTTTCCAAAATCATTCGGAAAGGTAATTTTCCCGTGTGTTGAATTAGCGGTAAATTTGGGAGCTTTCGATCCGATCAAAGGAATTCTGTCGCCTTCTGCCATAACCATTCCGGCTACAAGCACGATGGCCATAAAAGTTAAAATTAATTGTTTCATAACTAAATTATTAAATTGGTTGCGACGGCAAGTTACGATGGCTGGAATCTGGATATACATGCTGAGTAACATGTTTTTAATTCGTGGAATTAAATAGGTTTTGAGCATAAATGAGCAGTTAATATCTGTATATATCGATTTAATACTATTAATACCCTTTTATCTTTTATATTGATTATTTTCAGCCACTTATTCTTTCAAAACCGAAGTAGTGATAAAACGTTAATAAAACACTTATTCGTCTTTTATTAACGTTTTATTCGATTTTTATCGAACATATAAGTCTATTATTCAATATCGTAATCCAGTTTAAAAATCTGATATTGTTCAATAATGGCTGCACGAACCTGGTATTCGTTGGCCGAATAGGGAAGTATATTCTGACTGTTGAACCAAATCATAAAAGTATCGACATAGGTTTCGTTCACTCCGGTAAGCTTCATGACCATTTCCTTGTTGTAGTTTTTCGAATGCATTTCCCAGTTCTTCATAATGGCCATCTCTTCACGAACCTTTCGTTTCCGCTTTTCCCTTTTACTTAAATGATAATGCCAATAGGAAATTGGCGTAAAAAAAGCGGCAATAATCGGAGGCTTTTCGTTGTAAGCATCACCACGCAGCTCCGGATCAAGTTCTGTTGGATTTCCGTGTTCAAAATAATCCAGTTGCTGCGCCTTTCCTTCAACAGTTACCTCTCCAACATTGTACAGAACAGGTTTCATATAAAAGGTTAGTACCTCAAAACCTGTGTAATAAGGTGGAATTTTCAATATGGTTTTTTCGTAACCCACAGAAGTAACTTCCAGGCTGTCGATATTTAACATTTCCAGGGAGAACCGGCCTTCGTTGTTTGTAATCGTTCCGCTGTGTGTGCGGTGCAGAACAACATTCGCATAAGGGACTTCTGAACTGTCGCCAGCACTAAGAATTTTAGCCTTCAGCTCAATCAGCATCGGATCAACTTCATACTCCTCCTGGGCGTATCCCACGAAAAATACGAACATAAAAATCACCGGAATTAAATATTTCATCATATCGATCCATTCAGTCCTTCTGCAAATCTATGTAAAAGATTTTTTTCATGCGGAATATAACATTATTTAACCCGATTTTAACAGATATTAAGTGGCGTAGAAATTATTGAACTGCCATGCCTTTTGCCATAATCCATAGGATTCACAAAATTAACTCTAAAATACCGCAATGTCCAAAGGTCTCCTGCGGGCAATGAGGCATTTTTATCCAATTGGCATTATTTTAAAGAAGCGATGCGTTCTTCCAAAACATTGATTTTGGCTTCGGCATCTGCCTGTTTTGCTTTTTCTTTTGCAACCACTGCCTCAGGTGCGTTATTTACAAAGCGCTCATTCCCCAATTTTTTCATTACCGAATTCAGGAATCCTTTGGTGTATTTCAACTCTTCTTCCAGCTTTTTCAATTCTTCTTCCACATCAATAAATCCATCGAGTGTAATGTAAAAATTAGTAGATTTTACGCGGAATGAAGCAGCACCTTTCACTTCTTCTTCAACCAGGTTTAGTGAGGAAAGACTTCCTAATTTGATAAGAATGCTATTGTATGTCTCATCAAATCCTTTATCTCCCCTTTGTGTTGAAACTTCAATGGCATCTTTAAAAGCAATGTTTTTATCCTTTCTGATTTTACGGATTCCTGAAACTGCTTCTTTCACATCTTCGAAAGCTGCCAGTAGCGCGGCATCATACTTTTTAACTTCCGGAAGTTGGGCCACCATAATACTTTCGCCTTCTTCACGTTCTTCCAGCAACTGCCAGATCTCTTCGGTAATAAACGGCATAAACGGATGCATCAAACGTAGCATCTGGTCGAATAAGTCGAGTACTTCGGCATACGTTTTAGCATCAATCGGTTTTTGGTAAGGTGGTTTTACCATCTCCAGCAACCAGCCAGAGAACTCGTCGCGAACCGTGGTGTATACCGTCATCAAGGCCTCTGAGATGCGGAAACTGTCGAACTGCGTATTCAGGGTTTCAACCACTTCACCCAGCTTATTCCTGAACCATTCCACTGCCAACCTTGAATGTTCGGGTTGTTCTGCTTCATCAGAAACTTCCCAGTTTTTCACCAGGCGGAATGCATTCCAGATTTTTGTTGAAAATCCGGCGCCCTGTTGTGGCAAACTTTCGTCGAACAATAAATCGCCACCAGCCGGAGAACAAAGCAACATTCCCACGCGAACACCATCGGCGCCGTACTTGGCAATCAGGTCAAGCGGATCGGGTGAATTACCCAGCGACTTCGACATTTTACGTCGTTGTGCATCACGAACCATTCCGGTAAAATACACGT
>JBFEWU010000337.1:0-5103 GCA_041546215.1 Draconibacterium sp.
AGAAATCCAAATTATTAAAGGAACTAAAATTCCTAAAATAGGAAAGATGATAAAACTTAAGGCAGATAGATTTAAACTTGTCAGAAATCCCTTATCCTCCAACACAGTCCAATCAACAATTTCATCTGATGACACGTCAAATGCAAAAGCAAGTCTTTTAAGTGAATCACCACGAGGTTCTGTTTCTCCGTTTTCAATTCTTTGGATTGTGCGTAAACTCAATCCCGTTTTTTCAGCTAATTCCTCTTGAGAAAAACCCTTTCTATTTCGTAAGGTTTTAATTCTTTGTGCTAATTCTTTGTTCTTCATTTAATTTGTAATTTAAAATTCAGAACGAAAGTAAATTTAAAGTCATCCATTGGTTGCGTCATATTTAAGCCATATTTACGTCATTCATGTCAATGAATCTGTTTTGCAGGTTTTCAGCATGCCACACAACGGTATAAATCAGCATGTACTTTAGCCTGGGCCGCAAAATCGTCCAATTGTTTTGCTAAAAGTTAACAACATTGCAACAGGCCATTAAAATAATTATGATTTATGGAAAGTGTCTCTTAACTTTAACAGAGAATTGTCCAACGAAATCTGGCATAAAACAGTGGTAAATATAACTTTAAAAAGGGATAAAATGAAAGCTATTCTTATTACAATCATCATTTTAATTTCTATCTATTCTTCTGGTCAACAACAGATAAGCTTATCTGATAAATTCACTAGTCATAAGATTAAGGCAGTGAATCGTTCAATATCATTATACGGAGACCAAGGGGATGCCATAGAAATGAATGCAGAAAACAGTAGTGGAATTGGAATAATTGAAGATCTGGAATTTGAGGAAGGAATTATTGAAATCGAATTATTGGGCGAAAATAATCCAGGTAAAAGTTTTCTTGGAATAGCCTTTAATATTGTAAATGAAGAAACTTATGAAGCAGTATATTTTCGTCCATTTAATTTTGTTGCTAAAGAAAAGTTAAATAAAGAACATATGGTGCAATACATATCTCACCCCGAATTTACCTGGAGAAAATTGAGAGAAGAACAACCAGGAGAATTTGAGAATGAAATTAAGACCCCACCAAATCCTGATGATTGGTTTAAAGCAATCATCCACATCAAAGAAAACATTGTTGAAGTTTATGTAGATCATTTATCGGAACCTGTTTTAATTGTTGATCGATTAAGCTCAATAAAATCAAAAAAAATAGGAATCTGGGCAGGATTCGGTTCTTCAGGACGATTTCGGAACCTAAATTTAAAGGAATAACTACCACTTCCCCCACCCTGCAATTTGTACTGTGTTAGCCACTGGCTTTCAATTGGATTGTCATTGTGGCGAACAATACTTTTCGTAAGCATTGTTCAAATTCTATTTGATGGTCATAGTATGTTTAAAAGGCGTGATACCAGTAAGGTATACGTGCATCCCTTCACCCTTGTTCGAACCATTGAGGTGCCTGTACATTTCACCTTCAAGCCTCCAGATCGATCCATGTTCCTTTTTCCCGGGACCAATGCGTATTTCATCTTTTCCACAGGTATATCTTACATACTCTTCACCAAAAAAGTAATCGTCTTTTGTATCCACGGGTGTTCTGCGCCGGTAATTAGCTGCAGGTTCTACAGAAGAAACACCTTGCAAATTTCCACCCTTATTGAAGCAAAAATCCAGGGTTACACTTACTCCCTCATTCCCCGAAACCTCAATATCCATAGTATAGGAACCATCATTTTGTTCCTCTATGCCTATTTCTGTATGCAAGGACTTGGTGTCTTTCAAACGATTTGAAAAATCCATTTTGCTCCAGAATCGCCCATCAACAGAAGGAGACAATTTGTAATCCCCGTTTGGATCTCTGAGTTCTTCGGTCATTGGTTGATAGTAGTACCCTTCTTTCGTCTCACTCAGGATGTACTTATTCCCTTCTTTCCGGAATCCGTCGCTTCGAAAGAAGCCCATGCTGAAAAAAGTAGTTGACAACCGCACATAATTTAACGAAGCATCACCTTTCTTAAACATAAAGAAATTGGGATTGGACGAGCGCCCTGAGGCAACAATTATCGGCTTATCATTTCCTCCAAAGATGGTTGCAGACCGGTCTCCTCTTTTTATTCTCACAAGACCGGTTTGAGGAAATTCTTTTACGAAGTCAATTTCCATCACTTCACGCTCAGGAAGCTGTTTTTGCAATACTTCATTGGTAAGAAAAAAGATCAATGAACGAGATTCAGAAATTTTCTGTGCTTTTTAATCAGCAGTCTCATCGCTCGTGCCAGTCCCACGAACGGAAGGAGAAACGAGTCTCCGTATTTGGACAACCTCCTACTCCACTGCTAAATATGCATTTTATGAATGGCTCTTATTTTGGCCCCTGGTGTCTTATCACGACTAATCCAAAACACGATAATCTGTTCTTATTAATTAATGTCTCCGTGGTCCTCTGTGAGAATTCCGTGAACTCTGTGAACTCTGTGTTTAGTTTTTTTAATCGCAGAGAGCACCCTTCGACTCCACTCAGGGTGACAACGACAACGACAACAATGACAACGAATTTAATTAATGGCCTCAGTAAGATATTCAAACACTCTGACATTCAAAAACTCTGATACTCTAATATTCGTAGAATGACAACAATGACAACGGAAAAGACCGGAGTCCGAAGACCGGAGACCGAATATGGTCCGTCGGCTAACGGACGGAGTAGAAGCATTGACTAATGATTATTGTCTATTGATTAATCTGGATTTTCAGACATCCAGCAATCTGAAGATCCAAAAATCCAGATATCCCGTATCCTGAACACTGAACACTGCTTCTTTGCTCTTTATTCTTTATTCTTTGTTCTTGGTTCTTGGTTTTTTGTTCTAATAAGACGATTCTTTGAGTCAATATTTTCAATGCATTCCTTTGGGCATATTCCCTTCTATCCAACCCTTTATTTCTCCACCAGGATAGGCTGTAGTATGTACGTTCACATAAGTCCTTCCTTCATACATGGCATCCACAAAATCCTGATCTATCTCAACCATTCCTTCCTTTAATATGCCATTCGTAGTTCCTTCAATTAAGGTTGGTGGAGGTGTAGAAGGATACAGCCACACTGCAGGCGGACCGGATTGTCCTGGTTCTGTTGCTAAGTGAATATGCGCCATTATTACATTTTCAAGGTCTGCCACTATCAATTTGTAGCTGAGCATCATATCCATGGTATTCAGCTGAAAAATGGCTTCGCCTGTTGCCATTGAGTTTTCGCCCGATAAATGTGCACGAAAATTCAAAACTTTCTTTGCACTCTTAAGTTCTGATACTTGATCTTCTGGTTCGGGTACTAATGAATCGCATGCTCCCAGCATAAGCAGAGCAACTAAGTTTAAATAAATGAAAAGCTGTTTCATAATGTATAATTTTGAAGTTAAAACACTTATATAACAAGGTACAATCAAGAAAGTTTGCATATAAAGACATTTTTGTCTTTATATGCAAATAAAAGTGTTTGTCCTATCAAACTCTTAAGGGAATGAGCGATTTAAGTGGAAACATCCGGGACCATGTTTATATAATCCAGCGTTTCGCCAATTGACATATCTTGTCCGGCAAGAAGATTCGAATATCCATCGATCCATTTCCCTTTGAGATTTCCGATGACGAACAAAAAAAAGGCTCAGCTAAATTCTGAACCTCTAATTGTTAAAAACATGGGAGAATACTATTGTGCATTTGCCTTTTCTGCCATGTATTCCATCATCTTATCAAATTCTTTCTTAAATTCATCCACATCGATCTGAGCTCCGTGAATTATCGTGCTCCAGGCAGGTGAGAAGTTGCCCACTCACTTGGTTCGCCTTGTCAGGTTCTCAAGTTGTCGAGGGACAGACCAAACAAAAACGAAATTGATTAATGATTAACGTAGCGCTCAAAGCTCTTCCATAGGAATCCTCCATAGGAGGGTCGTCGGGGCTTGTTCCTTGTTCCTTGTTCCTTGTTCTTTGTTCTTTGTTCTATTCAATAAATTGCAGGGTTCCAGACCAAAAACCAGATAATTAATATTCGTGATCAACTTCCCTGTTCGATAGTTTTAAACTATTTAAATACCATTAGGTATTTTTTAAAGCATTTTATTGCATTTTAAAACTTGAAGTCTTAACTTGAGCTATATTAAGATTTTAAGATATGTATTTCCTTATTAGAAAACTCAGCATCATTATCGCTATTGTAGCAATAGTCGGTATGCAATCCTGCATGGAGGATGAAAGTGTTTTGGAGAACAACGAAACATTATCTGAACTAAAAAATGCCACCATGAATACCTTTTACAGTAAAACTGTACCAGTAGGAAATGGTGTGGCAAGAGCGTGGATCAAAACTTCAAAAATGGGTAATCCTCTTGAGGTTGGTATTAACCTAAGTGGTAAGGCTTTAATGAATTTGCCGGATGAACCCATGCAATATGTGTTGCCACTGCCTAAAGGGAAGGGTAATCATTTTTATAAACATGTCCTTTTTGACTGGAATCCCGGGGGGCATGAACCGCCTGGAATTTACGACCTGCCTCACTTTGATTTTCATTTTTACATTATTCCGAGTGAACAGCGGGAAGCTATTCCTCCAATGAATCCACCCTATATGGATCCCGCTCCTGATCCCATGTATATTCCTCTAAATTACATGCAACTTCCGGGATTAGTACCGCAAATGGGAGCTCACTGGGTAGATTCGACCTCTTCTGAACTACCACCGGTATTTGAAACATTCACCAAGACATTTATTTTGGGATCCTACCAGTCTGAGTATATTTTTTGGGAACCTATGATAACACGAGAGTACCTTCTAAGCCAGCCTGATGATGTTATTCCGATACCACAGCCACAGGCTTATCAAAAAGATGGGTGGTATGCAATGGACTATACCATATCGTATTCTTCTCATCCGGAAACCTATACCATTGCCTTAGTTAATCTGGTTTATAAAGAAGGAGAATAGTACTAAAGAAGCTCAAAGGAAGTCCGAAGTCCGTAGACAACAAGAATTGATTAATGATTATTGTCTATTGATTAATCTGGATTTTCAGATTTTCAGATTTTCGGATATTCAGACAACAATGA
>JBFEWU010000402.1:0-4092 GCA_041546215.1 Draconibacterium sp.
CTTTGTTCTTTGTTCTATTCAATAAATTGAAGTGCTTTAAACCAAAAACCAGATAATAAACTAAAATTAAGATGAAATTATTACGACCATTACTTACCCAAATATTTTGCCTGCTACTGGCCCTTTCTGCCTGGGCAAATCCTGAAACAAAAGAAATCAAATATTTATCGGGAACAGATAACGTAAACACCGTAAGCTGGGATTTTTTCTGCACCTCCGGGCGCCAGAGTGGTTTCTGGACAAATATAGAAGTTCCTTCGCATTGGGAGCAACAGGGATTTGGAGAGTACGATTACGGTCGTGACTACCGCACCTACGGAAAGAAATTCAGGTTTACAGAAGAAACAGGCATTTACAAACACCGTTTTACAGTTCCTGAAAAATGGGACAATAAAAGAGTTTATATCGTTTTTGAAGGATCGATGACGGATACTGAGGTGAAAATTAACGGTGAATCGGCCGGGCCGGTTCATCAGGGTTCATTTTACCGTTTTCGATACGACATAACCGACAAATTAAAGAGAGGAGAAGAAAACGAGCTGGAAGTAACCGTTCACAAGTGGTCATCAAATCATTCGGTTAACAGGGCCGAACGCTATGCCGATTACTGGATATTTGGAGGCATTTTTCGTCCGGTATACCTCGAAGCAGTGCCCAACACATTTATCGACCGGGTTGCCATAAATGCACGGGCCGACGGATCGTTTTCCATGGAAACTTTCCCCGTTAACGTTCAAAAAAACCAAACCCTGCTTGCCGAAATATTTGATACCGCCGGTAAGCTTGTAAAAAGCTGTGAAAGTAAAGTATCAACCGGCGACTCGATGGTAGTGCTATCGTGTAAAGTTGATCAGCCAAAAACATGGACAGCCGAAACGCCCGAACTTTATTCGGTAAAAGTTAGTTTGAAAGAGAAAAATACAAGCCTTTACGAACTCACCGAAAAATTTGGCTTTCGAACCATCGAAATTCGCCAGGGTGACGGTATTTACCTGAATGGCACAAAAATAAAAATGAAAGGTGTAAACCGCCATGTTTTCTGGCCCGAAACAGGGCGTTGCGTAAATGCCGGGATCGACCTGAACGATGTGCTGCTGATAAAGGAGATGAACATGAATGCCGTACGTTGCGCGCACTACCCTCCTGATAAAAGCTTTCTGCAACTGTGCGATTCTCTGGGATTGTATGTATTGGATGAACTGGCCGGATGGCAAAATGCCTACGATACTGAATCGGGAAGTAAACTGGTAAAAGAAATGGTGCTGCGCGATGTGAATCACCCGTCGATTATTTTCTGGAGCAACGGAAATGAAGGTGGCACCAACAAAGAGCTCGACGACGATTATGGAATGTACGATCCTTCGAACCGGCCTGTAATTCATGCCCATCATCGACCGGGTAACGATTTTAACGGAATTGACTGTAACCATTACGAAACCTATTATAGTTCGAAAAAAATTCTCGAAGGCGACCTGATTTTTATGCCCACCGAGTTTCTGCATGCCCAGGATGATGGTGGCGGAGCAACCGCCCTTACCGACTTCTGGGAACTTTTCTGGAACTCAAAGCGAGCTGCAGGAGGTTTCTCCTGGGTGCTGGCTGATGAAGGATTGCTTAGAACTGATATGGATGGTGTTATCGATGCCAACCGTGTAAATGCCCCTGATGGATTGGTTGGGCCTCATCGCGAAAAAGAAGGCAGTTTTTATGCCATGCGCGAAATTTATTGCCCGGTTAAAGTTTTTATGGATAAGTTGCCCGGAAATTTTGACGGTAATATTCCCGTTGAAAACCGTTACCACTTTACCAACCTGAACCAACTTCGTTTTGAGTGGCAACTGGTAAACTTTGGTCAACCACAACATCGTGGCATTTCCAAAACAATTGCCAAAAGCGGCAAGGCAATAAGCCCTGATATTGCTCCGGTACAAAAAGGAACATTAGAACTTGATTTACCGGTCAATTACAAACAATACGATGCCCTTTATTTACGTGCCTTTGATACTTCTGAGAACGAAATTTATTGCTGGAGCTGGAAAACCGACGGCAATACGAACCAGGTAATTAAACTGGTTGAAAAAACATTGAGCGAGGCAGAAAAAACGCGCTTGAAAGAATTAAAAGCCCTGGGAATTGAAGAAGACAACATTTTGCCCATCGAGCAACAAGCCGGCGACGATAAAATCAGCTCGAAGGTGGAGGTAAAGGAAACCGACGAATGGATCATGCTAAAAGCATCAGGAATTGGTGTGCAATTTAGCAAAACTGACGGGACCATTCAAAACATCAGAAACGATTTTGGTTTGCCGATACCATTTAACAACGGACCAATTCTGGCCAGCGGAAACTGCGAGCTACAACAGGTAACAAATCACGCAGGCAACAATAGTCATGTTGTTGAAATGTTATATTCGGGCGACTTAAAAACAGTTACCTGGACCATGTATAACAGCGGCTGGCTGCAAATGGATTACGAATACCAGGTGGAAGGCGAACAGTATTTTACGGGTATTAGTTTCACCTTCCCCGAATCGGATATCATCAGTGCAAAATGGCTGGGCGAAGGGCCTTCGCATGTTTGGAAAAACCGCTTGCAAGGAGGACGTATGGACGAGTTTCAGCGTTTGTACAACAATGTTTTGCCCGGCGATAACAACTGGCAGCATCCACAGTTCAAAGGCTATTTTGCCGATGTTTCCTGGATTGAATTTAATACCGTCGACGGTAAATTTACAATGGTTGCCCAGGAAGAAGATCTGTTCGTGCGCCTTTTTGATTTTTATGGCATTTCGGGTCCTGAAAATTACCCGGCCCTGCCCGCCGGCAATGTTTCTTTTCTGGATGGTATACCGCCACTGGGAACCAAACTGGCCATGGGAATAAGCAATGATACTCGCAGCCTTGGCCCGGCAGGTGAACTAAACAAAATGGAAGCACCGGTAAAAAGAACCTTATATTTCTATTTTGGATTAATGGATTAATTCGGTTTTAACAATTTCTGACCTCCTCACCTTTTGTTTTTAAAATAGAACCAATAATTTCAAAACTATGATACGCGTATTCAGTTTTATCCTTCTCTTAACTGTTATTGCTGGTTATAAACAAATAAACCAGGAAAGTCCGGAAAGAAAGCCAACCATTTTTATCATTGGCGATTCGACGGTAAAAAATGGCCGCGGAGATGGTGCCGGCGGTTTATGGGGCTGGGGAGATCCTTTGGTACAGTTTTTCGACACATCCAGAATCAACATCGAAAACCATGCACTTGGTGGTACCAGTAGCCGGACCTACCGAAGCAAAGGATTATGGGAGGAAGTACTAGGAAAAATACAGCCAGGAGATTATCTATTAATGCAGTTCGGACATAACGATAATGGCCCGATTAACGATGATTTCAGGGCGCGTGGAACCATTCACGGATTTGACGATTCCACAGAAGAAATCGACAACATGCTCACCGGTGTTCACGAGGTGGTTCATACTTATGGCTGGTACATCAGGCAATACATTGTTGAGGCCAAAAAGAAAGGAGCTACGCCGCTGGTTATCTCACCTATTCCACGAAACGACTGGGAAAACGGGAAGGTTCCCCGAAACAATCAATCTTACGGATTATGGGCCAAGGAAGTAGCGAAATTCGAAGAGGTTGAATTTCTTAATCTGAACGAAAAAATGGCTGCTGCCATGGAAGCCGTGGGAGAAGAATCGGTTACAGGCACCTATTTTTTCAAGAGAGATCATACACATACTTCAGCAAAAGGAGCTGTTTTAGCAGCGTCACTAATTGTTAAAAGCTTGCAAAACGCTGAAGAATCATCTCTGAAAGATTACCTGCTGGAGAATCCCGGAATTAATTTCCCCGTAAAGAAAAAGGTATTGATCATTGGCGACTCCACCGTGGCCAACGGTAGTGGGGAAATTGTAGGTTGGGGAAGAGAACTGGCGGCTTACATGGATACCTCAAGGTTGTCGGTCATTAACAAGGCACGAGGTGGACGAAGCAGCCGCAGTTATCAATACGAAGGACTTTGGGATGAAGTTCTGGCACATTTAAATACAGGTGATTTTCTGCTGATTCAGTTTGGACATAAC
>JBFEWU010000088.1:0-14566 GCA_041546215.1 Draconibacterium sp.
AAGGGTGCTGCATGGTACCAGAAAGAAGTGGATATTCCCGAGAATTGGACAGGCAAAAATGTTAAACTTTTGTTGGAACGGACCAAGGATACCTATGTGTGGTTTGATGATTTGAACTGTGGATATGAAAATACCCTTAGTGCTCCCCAGTATTTTGATCTTACAAAGGCCGTTAAACCGGGAAAACACAGGATTACAGTTTTGGTTGACAATGCAAAACTACCTCCTGTCGGTCCTTCGCATGCCGTTGACGAGCGCACCCAGACTAACTGGAATGGTATAGTCGGGGAAATAGAACTGCAAATGACCGATCCGATATGGATCGAAGAGGTACAAGTATATCCGGATGTAAAAAATAACTGTGCAAAAATAAGTGTAAATATTGAAAATATTACCGGTAAAACAGAAGATGGAGACTTGCTCGTTATTGCTGAGAGCTGGAATACAGAAAATCCTGTACAGTTTAAATCCCAGAAGGAAGCAGTAGCAGATATAGGCGAAAATAAGATTGTAGAATTCATTTACCACTTCGGAAAGGAAGCTCCGACGTGGGATGAATTTGATCCGGCTTTAATAAAATTAAGTCTGATCTTATCGTCTTCGTCGGGAGATGGAAAATATAAATGCTCAAAGCAAACTAATTTTGGAATGAGGGAGTTTACAAGAGAAGGGAAACATATTCTGGTGAATGGAAAGAGGGTATTTTTAAGAGGCCGTACCGACAGTGCCAACTATCCGCTTACCGGTTATCCGCCAATGAACCGGCAAGATTGGCTGAAATATTTCAGGCTGCTGAAATCATATGGGATCAACCACTGGCGCTTTCATTCATGGTGTCCGCCCAAAGAAGCGATGATGGCAGCAGATATGGTGGGTGTCTATCTGCAACCTGAACTTCCGAACAAAAGGAGTGGGATGGATAAAAAGAGTATGAAGGATGAGGCTGTACGCAAAATCTATAACATCGATTACCAGGAAGTGGATACTTCACGGATTAATATGACGCTTAAGGATTATTTGCAAAGAGAAGGAGAATTGATCTTTAAATATTTTGGGAACCATCCTTCCTTTACCATGTTTACCCTGGGGAATGAGCTTGGACGAAATCCAGCCATGTACAAACTGGTGGCACATTTTAAGGAAACAGATCCCAGAAGATTGCATGCACAGGGTAGCAATACAATGCATTGGAACCAGAGTTTTGCAGAAGGTGATGATTTCTGGGTCTGCGCAAAGACAGGAACCGATGAGGGCCCTGTACGCGGATCTTATTTTCATCTGGATTATGCAAATGGTCATATTGATAATTGCCCCCCTTCTACTTTGGTGGATTATTCCAAATCGTTGAAAGAAACCAAAGCTCCTGTTATTGGTCATGAAACAGGCCAGTTTCAGGTTTTTCCCGACTTTAATGATATTTTAAAATTTACAGGAGTGACGCGTGCCAGGAATTATGAGATTTTCAGAGATAGGTTAAAGGAAGCAAATATGCTGGATCAATACGATGATTTTGTTAAGGCATCCGGGAAACTTTCGATGATTTGCTACAGGGAAGATATTGAAGCTGTATTGAGAACAACTGATATGGCCGGTTTTCAGTTACTGGATGTGCAGGATTTCCCGGGGCAAGGAACAGCTCTTGTGGGATTCCTCAATGCATTTATGGAACCTAAAGGGCTCATTACTTCTGAAAAATGGAGACAGTTTTGCTCAGAAGTAGTGCCGCTGCTTAAAATGGAAAAATATACCTGGACGAACGATGAGCATTTTACAGGAAATATTGAGATAGCTCATTACGGAAAAGAAGATTTTATTGAAGCAGAAGTAAGTTGGAAACTGGTAAATGAAAATGGAAAAATGCTCAATGGGGGAAAGTTAATTCAGCCGATAATAGCACAGGGAGGCCTTGTGAAAATTGGTAAGATAGATTTCGAACTGAGTGCGATTGAAAGGGCTGAAAAATTAAAAATAATTATTGCAATTGAAGGAACAGGATACAAAAATGAATATGATATATGGGTTTATCCTGAAACTGTAGATACAAGTATTTCCGAGGGGGTTATGGTTTCGGAACTACTGGATTCTAAAACTAAAAATCATCTAAAAAACGGGGGTAAGGCTGTCATTATACCGGATCATAAAAAGCTGAGCCACTGTATTCAGGGGGCGTATCAAACCGACTTTTGGTGTTATCCCATGTTTGCGCGGGGGGCAATAAGGCGGGGTAAGCAACCGGCACCGGGTTCTCTGGGATTTATATGCGATCCAAAATCATCTTTGCTGAAGCATTTTCCAACCGAGTTTCACAGTAATTGGCAATGGTGGCAGCTGGTGAAAAATTGCAAACCCATCATTCTTGATGATACACCGGCTGATTATAGACCCCTGGTACAAACCATCGATAATTTTTCCCGAAACCATAAGTTGGGAATGATCTTCGAAACGAAATACGGCAAAGGCAGTACATTGATATGCGCCATTGATTTGCTGAATCTTCAGGATAAGCCGGAAGCAAGGCAGTTGTACTACAGCATATTGAAATATGTTGAGTCGGATGAATTTTCTCCTGAAAAGGAAATTAGGGAAGATATTTTAAATAAAATAATTCCATGAGACGTATTATATACCTAATTGTAATGATATTGCTGGTTAGTTGTGGCGCAAAAAATAACTCTAACCGGTTTCTGGACCATGAGCCGATGAAGGAATGGCTGACAATGAACGGGGCAGGAGATATGCCACATATTGTACTCATTTCAGGCGATGAAGAATACCGGTCGGAAGAATCCTTGCCTCAGCTTGGTAAAATTCTTTCTGAACGATATGGCTTTAAATGCACGGTTCTTTTTGCACAGGATCCTGAAAAACCGGGTATAGTTGATCCCAATTATTTAAATAATATTCCCGGTCTGGAACAACTTAAATCTGCAGACCTGATAATCATACTCACTCGGTTCAGGGCATTACCTGATGCGCAAATGAAACATATTGACAATTACCTTAGATGCGGAAAACCGGTGATTGGAATACGAACAGCGACACATGCTTTTAATTTTACGAACATTAATTTCTTATCAGCTTATGCGCACTATGGTAACTCATACAAGGAAGAGGATGAATGGAAAGGTGGTTTTGGCAGGCTGGTACTGGGTGAAAAATGGATCTCACATCATGGGGGACATAAGATTCAAAGCACGAAAGGGATTGTTGCTCAGGATGATCACCCCATTCTTAACGGAATAAAAGATGGGGATATTTGGGGACCTTCGGATGTTTATAGTGTGAGATTGCCGCTTCCGGGAGATTCCAAATCCATCGTATATGGTCAGGTTAACGATCGCCAAGGCGAATTTAACGACAAAGATCCAATGTTTGGAATGAGACCAACTGATAACGCTCGTGCAAAATCAGTGATGAGGAAGAATAAAGATGGTGAAAAGGTGGAGGTTGATTTGAACGACCCGATAATGCCCATAGCATGGGTCAGGTCTTATCAGATTCCAAAAGGTCAAAAAGGTAAAGCTTTTTGTTCCACCATTGGCTCATCTACCGATTTGCTTGCTGAAGGTACCCGAAGAATGATGGTAAATGCCGTTTTTTGGTGCCTGGATATGGAAGTACCTGAAAAGGCAAATGTAAATTTGATAGGCACATACAAACCAACACAATACGCTTTTCATCATGACAGTGTTTGGGATGAAAGAAATCTAAGAATATCAGATCTGGAATAAATATTAAAAAGTGGGGAAATGAAGAATACAAGACGAAAATTCATTAAAACTGCGGGAGCATTTTCTCTTGCAAGTATAGCAATACCTTCAGTAATTGGCAATTCTGCTTTTGGTAGAACTTCAATGAATGATATCGATATAAAAGCTTTGTTTGAATCAAACAGGGAAGATGCTTTACAACTTACAGAACGTGTTTTTGAAAAATGTATCCTGGAAAAAATAATGCCGCCAACACCTCCATTAAAACATAACTGGGTTGTTCCGGGCGGACCTTATTATAAAGGACAATGGATATGGGATACCATGTTCGTAGTAGATTTGCTAAGTATCTTATCAGAGAAAAAACAATTGATCCGCGATATCTTTAAGAATTACTGGGACTTTCAGGATCGCTGGAATGAAACCGTTCCCGCCTATGCACAGAATATGATTACAGTGGCTATAAAAACCTTTCCCCAGGAGGTACGTCAGTTTTCACAAATTCCGATTCTGGCCTGGGGATTAGAAAGGGTATTTAAGCGTAACGGTGACCTTGAACTGGTGAGACAATGTCTGCCACGATTGGAGAAATGGCATAACTGGTACTGGCGCGAAAGGGATGTGACAAATAAGGGCATGGTAACCGTAGGTGCTTACAGTGGGGATGTTCAACATGCCCGGTGGGAAACCTTCGATTATGAATGTAATATGGATGATCTGAAATTGGAAAATCATCCAACACGGAAAGGGAAGAATGAAGGTGCCTGGTATGGTGATATATGGGTGACGGGAAATACTTCGTATCTGATTATGGGAGAAAAGAGCCTGGTTCGACTGGCAGAGGCAGTAGGAGATAAAGAGATGGCCGCACGGAGAAAACCTTTTATCGATAAGGCGGTAAAGGCTATGAGGGATTACATGTGGGATGAGGAAGCCGGAACTTTTTTATCTGTAAAAAAAGAGACAATGGAAAAAATTCCGGTGGCGACAATAAGCAGCTGGCTGCCTTTGACTGCAGGTGTTCCAACAAAAAATATGGCCAAAAGAATGGCTGAGGTGTTAAGCTCTGACTCCTGGATGACACCCCTTCCTGTGCCTACTGTTGATCGTAAGGATCCACGATGGAAATCGAGAGATTTCTGGCGTGGAGATGTATGGCCTTCAACAAACTATCAGATTGCAAGTGGGCTGGCAGATTATGGACATATAAAATTAGCAGCTGTAATTGCAGATAGAACCGTTGAAAATGCCATTAAAAATGGTATTAGCGAACATTATGATTCCGTTTCAGGTAAACCATTGGGAGTTAAAGATTACTGCATGAGTGCAACCATCGCAACTATGATGCTGGATGGCCTGACAAAGAAATATAAAGTAAGCTTAAAGTAGACCATGCATTTATTTATCTTGTATCGTACAATCAGAATTAAATCCAAACTAAATGAAGAAAACTAAATTGCTAATTGTCCTTATTGTTTTGCTAGCACTCCATTTGAATGCTAAGGAAAAAACAACTCCACCCAATATTGTTCTAATTTTTTGCGATGACCTTGGTTATGCCGATTTATCGTGTTACGGTTCTTTGTGGAACCAAACTCCTGAGATAGACAGGATGGCTACCGAGGGAGCGAGGTTTACTGATTTTTATGCCGGAGCGCCGGTGTGTACTCCTTCACGTGCTGGTTTAATGACGGGATGCTACGCACGTCGTGTAGATCTTGATTTGGATCATAATAATGCGTGGGTGCTGTTCCCCCGGGCAAAAAAGGGGATAAATCCAGGAGAGACCATATTGCCAGAAGTGTTGAAGAAGGCTGGATATTCAACCGCTGTGATAGGGAAATGGCATTTGGGAGATCAGCCTGAGTTTCTTCCTGTAAGACACGGATTTGATTACTGGTATGGTATTCCGTATTCAAATGATATGGGGATCAAGGTAGACGAGGAAAGAATGCTGCCGGTCATGCAAAATGATAAAGTCTTTGACACCATAGATCAAAGAAGTAAAGAAGCGCAGGGATCGCTGACGAAAAAATATACAGAAGAGGCCATTAAGTGGGTGGCAGCAAATAAAAAACAGCCTTTCTTTCTCTACCTGGCGCATACCATGCCTCATAACCCGGTGGCTGCCCGTGAGCAATTTTATTCGCAGACAGTCAATCCCAAAAAGGGATTTGGTGCATCTGTAGCTGAAATTAGCTGGTCCACAGGAGAAATTTTAAACTATCTGAAACAAGAAGGACTAGAGGATAATACCCTGGTAATATTCACATCGGATAATGGTGGTGCTCCGCATTGGGGGGCAAGTAATGGGATACTGAAAGGGCGTAAAGGCCAAACACATGAAGGCGGAGTACGTGTCCCGTGTATTGCCTGGTGGCCAGGAAAAATCGAGCCGGGGTCCACCTGCAATGCACCGGCTTCAGTTCTCGATCTTTTCCCAACTTTTTCATCACTGGCAAACCTTAGGCTAAACGATAATCTTAAAAGAGATGGTATGGATATTACCGATTATTTTTTGAATCCAGATAAAATAAGAGAAGCTCGTCCGTATTTCTATTGGCATGTCGGTTACATACATGGCGTCAGATTTGGCAATTGGAAACTTAGTTTGCTGGGGCATTTTTCTGAATCAGAAAGGCAAAATATATTAAAAAGTACCTATAAAAGTACTCAGTTTTCAGATCGGATTGAATTGTTCAATTTATGTTCCGATCCGGGAGAGAAAAACAACGTTGCAAATGAAAATCCTAAAATAGTAGCTCAACTACTAAATATGGTTGAAAAAGAGAAAAATGCACTCGGAGAATGGATTAATAAAGGGCCGGAAGTTCGGAAAACAATTGTAGTGGAATCTCCAAAAGCACTCATTGAGTAAGTGAATAAATGTTTTTGTTTATATAAAGTAAAGGGAGTATAGATATGAAAAGGCTAGTAAATCTATTATTATTATTTCTAATAACTGGCATGGTAGTACACGCTAGTGATAAAAAGGCAATCGATCGTAAAGCGTTAGTAAACAGGCATAATATTACCAATGCAGGCATTGAAGATATTTTAGCTCTTGGTAATGGAAAGTTTTGTTTTGGGATCGATGCCACAGGAATGCAAACTTTCGGAGGAAACATTATGTGTGACTGGGCCTGGCACAGTTATCCTTTGCCTTACGGAATAACAATGAATGATATTCCAGAAACAGGTACCATTGAAACAGGAAAACTTTTAGGGCCGATGAAAAAAGTCGCAGCAAAAAGGGAAGTACGTGGGTGGATGTTTCGAAATCCTCATCGGTTTACGATGGGGCGAATTCGTTTTATAAGGGCTATTGGCCAATCCCTTGCTAAATCTGACATAGAAATATCAGAACGGAAGCTTAATATCTGGCAGGGAATTCATACAACATCCTTTAAAATAGATAAGATATATAATGTAAAAGTAAAAACAGTAGTACATCCTACAGCCGATATTGTTTCATTCAAAATTGAATCCGACTGCTTTGCCGAAAATGGATTATTTATAGAATTGTCTTTCCCTTATCCAAACGACAAGGGAAAGAAAAATATAAAAGTTGATTGGGATGGCAGTTGGGATATGCAGGAAAGGCATTCAACAATCTCAAAGATTAGCATACAAAATGCTGTTTTTAAACGTAAATTAGATGATGCTACTTATATAACTACCTGGCATTGGACCGATAAAAATGCAGAATGTACAAAACAATCAAGCGAGCATTCTTACGTTTTAAAACCATCCGGAAATTCAATTGAATTTAGTTGCGCCTTTAGTGAAAACAAAATATGTAATACTGCTACAGAATATAGTAAGATAGAAAAAGTAGCATCCCAATCTTGGATCGATTACTGGAATAGCGGAGGAGCAATTGACTTCTCGGAAAGTGCAGACAAAAGGTGGAAAGAACTTGAAAGAAGAGTGGTTTTGTCTCAATACCTCATGAAAACACAATCATCGGGTTTGTGGCCTCCTTCAGAACTATCATTGATGGGAGTCGATCCCTGGAGTACACAATTTCATATGGAAATGGTTTGGTGGCACATGGCACATTATGCATTGTGGGACAGATGGGATTTGGCAAATGAATCATTATCATGTTATCAAAAGTTCTTGCCTGTTGCCCGGAAATTGGCAAAACAATTTGGATATAAAGGTGCTAAATGGGGCAAACAGGTTGGACCCGAAGGAAGAACGGCTCCTTGGGACGGCTCCTTCATACTACACTGGCAACAACCACACCCGATTTTCTTTGCTGAACTGGAATATAGGTTAAATCCTTCGAAAGAAACAATAAAAAAATGGGGTGATATCGTTGTCGAAACTGCTGAATATATGGCTGATTTTCCAACATTAGGAGAAGATGGGAAATATCATCTAATGCCTGTGCGAACAGCCAATGAAAATGATGACGGGAGAGACCCTGCTTTCGAATTGGCGTATTGGTATTGGGCACTCGATAAGGCTATCGTGTGGAGAGAACGTTTAGATTTGGTAAAGAATGAAAAATGGCAAAATGTAGTGAAAAATCTTGCTCCACTTCCTCAAAAAAAAGGTGTATATTTATTTTGCAATGGGTGGGATAATACCTATTCGGAATTAAACGAGGGACACCCTGATCCTTTGGGATCTGTGGCATTTTTACCTGTAACTGATGTTATTGATGTCAGTGTGGCTTCAAAAACCGTTCAAAAAATATTTGAAGAATGGCAATGGGATAAGACCTGGGGATGGGATTTCCCATGGGGAGCTATGGCAGCCGCAAGAGTGGGGAAACCCGATATTGCCATAGAAATACTGTTACAAGATGTGCCTAAAAACAGCTATGCGGTAAATGGTATAAACGAAGGTTGGTATTTCCCTGGCAACGGCGGTGTATTATATGCCGTTGCAATGATGGTAGCTGGATGGGATGGTGCTCCCGATAAAAATGCCCCGGGATTTCCTAATGATGGTAGCTGGGTGGTAAAATGGGAAGGGTTAAACAAAGCTTTTTGAAATAGCTATCTGCAGGGCTTAAAATTTGGTATTCATTTTCTTGGATAAACTAATAGCAGATAATCGTTAAAAATGAAAAAAATAAATCATGTGTAAATGTTCATGGTACTTTATTTTTGGTATATTAATTCTTTCAGGAGCCTGCAAAAAATCCGAAGAAATCGATCAAAAACCACTTAAATTGTGGTATCAACAGCCAGCTAATGCAACCGTTGCAGATAATCCATACCGTTGGAAAGACGACACGGAATGGTTAAAAGCTTTGCCACTGGCAAATGGATCATTGGGTGTAATGGTTTTTGGAGATGTAAATAAGGAACGCATTCAGCTGAGTGAGGAAAGCATGTGGTCGGGAAGCCCGTACAAAAATGATAATCCCGATGCATACCCTGCGCAGACAAAAATCCGCGAGTTCCTTTTTCAGGGAAAATACAAGGAAGCTGTTTTATTAACACAACAAACCCAAATATGTATTGGTGAAGGCTCCGGACATGGAAGCGGAGCAAATGTTCCTTTTGGCAGTTTTCAGACTTTGGGTGATTTGTGGCTTGATTTTGGAAAACAGGGCAACTATGAAGATTATTATCGTGAATTAAATCTTGACGACGCGATGGTAAAGGTCTCATACAGGCAGGAAGGAATTCATTATAAACGGGAAATATTTGTAAGCCAGCCTGATCAAGTAATGGTGATGAGAATCACTGCTGATAAACCGGGAATGATCGCTTTTAAAGGAACATTAACGCGGCCGGAAAGATTTAAGACCATTTCAAATGAAAACCAACTGATTATGTATGGTGCCCTTTTTGATGGGAAAGGGGGAGAGGGACTCCAATATATGACAAGATTAAGGGCTTTAAATAAGAATGGGACAGTAGTCTATACGGATACGAGTATGGTGGTAAAAGGTGCAGATGAAGTTACACTTTTGCTCACTGCATCAACCGATTATGTAATGGAATACCCCAAATATAAAGGGCGGGATTATAGAAATATTACAGAAGCTAATCTGCAAAAATGCACGGAAAAATCATACAAGGAAATTTTACAGGCCCATTTAGAGGAATATCAAAAGTACTTCAGTCGGGTCAGTTTAAATATTTCCGGCGCAAATCACGATACCATTCCAACCGATATAAGATTGGAGAATTTTAAGGAAACAACATCAGATCCGCATCTGGCAGAATTATTATTTCAATTTGGCAGGTATTTGTTGATTTCCTCTTCAAGGCCCGGCACTTTGCCCGCTAATCTTCAAGGCTTATGGACAAGTAAAATTCAATCGCCATGGAATGGTGATTACCATACCGATGTTAATGTTCAGATGAACTACTGGCTGGCCGAAACAACAAACCTGGGTGAGATGCATTTGCCATTGTTTGACCTCATGCAGTCAATTCAAAAACCAGGGGCTAAAACAGCTAAAATACACTACAGTGCCAACGGCTGGGTGGTACACCCCATAACAAATGTTTGGGGATACACATCACCCGGAGAATCATCGAAATGGGGAATGCATGTCGGTGGAGGTGCCTGGTTAACAACACACATTATGGAACATTATAGTTATACCTTGGATAGAGCTTTTTTGAAAAAAATGTATCCCGTTTTAAAATCGTCCGTGGAATTTTATTTGGATTGGCTGATCCCTGATCCCAATTCAGGGGAATTGTTATCAGGACCTTCAGTGTCTCCTGAAAATACTTTTTTAGCACCCGATGGCACCAAAAGCCAAATTTGCATGGGACCCGCACACGATCAACAGGTAATCTGGCAGCTTTTCAAAAACTTCATAGATGCGTCGAAAGCTTTGGGCATGGAAAATACTCTTTTGCAAAAAGTGATTCAGGCAAAAGAAAAGTTGGCAAAACCAAAAATTGGATCCGACGGACGTTTGATGGAATGGAACGAAGAATTTGAAGAGGTGGAAACCGGGCATCGTCATATCTCTCATTTGTTTGCTTTGCATCCCGGGTATCAGATTGACAATTATGAAACACCTGAACTTGCCCGGACCGCAAAAAAAACGTTGGACTTCAGGATTGCCAACGGAGGGGGGCATACCGGCTGGAGTGCTGCATGGTTAATTAATCAGTACGCAAGGCTGGGAGAAGGGGAAAATGCAAAACAAAGCTTAAACACCGTATTGAAAAAAAGCATAAATCCAAATTTATTCTCTTCACATCCGCCGTTTCAAATGGACGCAAATTTTGGAACCACAGCTGGAATTGCAGAAATGTTGATCCAGAGTCAATCCCGAGAAATCAGGTTGTTACCGGCATTGCCAAATGAATGGAAAAAAGGAGAGGTCAAAGGGCTGTGTGCCAGGGGAGGTTTTGTGGTTGATATGTGTTGGGAAGAAGGGGAATTAACCCACGTAAATGTATTCTCCGAGAAAGGAGGAACATGTAATCTGAGTTATAAAGGGAAAAAGATTGTTTTTGAAACAGAGCCCAATTTGAGTTATTCTCCAGAAATTGAATGAGAAATTGTCAAAAGTTTATCGTTAAATGATTGCAGTAAGGAATTATCGCCGCCAAGTTTAAACTCCTGTTGAGTAAGCTCCCATTCAAAAACAGGATGAAAGAATGGTAAATGAATATTTCCATAATCCTATGGAGTTTGTGAGCGAATACCTGCTGCCTTCCATTGCATTGAAACCGGATTATGTGTTAGAACTTCGTGATGAGTGTTCAAACTACTTCAAAAGCCTTATTTTGAAGTAGTTTGGCACACGTAATGGATTTTTAATGCATCGCAGATTTAACAACACCGGCCATGAAAGCAATGACTACTGGAGAGGAATGGTTTCGGGATATATGAATCTTTGGATTTACGTAGGACTTTACAATTAGCAACTGGTTAATGCTCGAAAAGATTTGGTGGAAAAATAAAAAGACCTGTTCGAAAACAGGGACTGGAGAATGCGTATCTATGCTAAAATTATAATTCTAAAACTGGAGATGGGAATGAAGTAGGCCAGTGAGAACTTTTTCAGCGCTGGAGAGCTTTGCTTAATATCATTTCTTTAACTGACGAGGGGTATAATTAATCCCTCAAAAAACAAATCGATAAAAGCCAAAAACTTAGTGTTTTTAAGATACACTTGAATCATTGAATTGTAAACGGGAAAATTTGGCCTTAACTAACTAAATGCTTCAATAGGTGAATAGGGTCCTGCTTATAGTGACGTACAAAGTGTATGTAATATTCTTTATAATATTGAGTTAATAAGTTTGTTTTGTATTATATGGGATAGCTCTTTTTGCAAAATAACTCGAGCGTATTTTTAATTATGATCGTTTGTGTTTAATTTCAAATGTCCACTGCTGTAGAAGAATAAGCCGAATAATTGTTAAGAAAGTTCCTTGTTGGGAATTTTGATCTTATATATTAAAGTAATTTTAATATCTTTGAGAAAGGAAAGATGATGGTGTAAGCATCAAGTGGCTGTAGTGTGAAATTTTCAGATATGAATGAAGCAATGAAAAAACTACCCTGTATTTTGAATGATATTATTGGTCCGGTGATGAGGGGACCTTCCAGTTCCCATACAGCCGCATCCTGGAGGATTTCAAGAATTGCCCTTCAGATTTTGAACGGTCCCTTGAAAAAAGCCCTCATCGAATTCGATAAGGACGGGGCATGGGCTCCTAATTATCGGGAGCAGGGAACCACGGTGGGTATCAATGGCGGTCTGCTGGGCCTTGAAATCACGGATGAAAGAATGAAGGATACGGATGGATATGCCATTGAAAAAAAAGTGGAGATTGAGTATCTCGTAAGTTCATTTCGAACAGATCATCCGAATACGGTACGTCTTACTCTTTGGAGCCCGGAGAAAAAGAAAGTGCAGATCGTTGCCGTATCTCTTGGAGGTGGTGCCTTCGAAATAAGAAGTGTCAATGGTTTTGTGGTGGCAATGCGAGGTGACCTATACGAAATTTTACTTTTTACAGAAAATGAAAAGGATATTTCGGAGTGGGTGAAAACTGAAATTCCCGGAGAGGTTCAGTTTACTGTTCAGCAAAACGGCAACCTGTGCCTATACGAATTTAGGTGTTCCACTCCATTTTCGGCAGACTTGATTGCTCGACTCCGGGAGGGTGTGCAATGGAATGACCTGGCCGTTATTGATCCGGTTATGCCGGTAATATCGGGGCGAGAGAAAGAAATGCCATTCAACTCTCTGTTGTCCGTAATGCAATATTCGCATGATTTTAACTTGGATCTTGGGGATATCGGCCGTATTTATGAGCAGTGCATTAGTGGTTTGCCGAAAGCAGATCTGGATGAGAAAATGAATGAGATCATTCAAGTTATTCATAAAAGCATTGATGCCGGATTGAAAGGAACAGATTATGCGGACAGGATTTTGCCGCAGCAATCGCATTTAATTGGACAAGCAGAAAGGGAAGGGAACATTCCGGACTCCATCGTTAATAAGATAGTCGCAAATGTCTCAGCGCTCATGGAATCTAAAAGTGCCATGGAGGTGGTGGTTGCGTTACCTACGGCTGGGTCTTGTGGTACGGTTGGTGGAAGTCTACGGGCTGTTTCAGAAAACTGCGCTTTGTCGGAGGAAGAAATAACCAAAGCCTATTATGCTGCCGGGCTTGTAGGGGCTTACTTTGCACAAGGCCCTGGATTTTCGGCCGAAGAACATGGTTGCCAGGTGGAGTGTGGAGCTGCTTCGGGCATGGCCGCAGCCGGTATTGTGCAACTCCTGGGAGGTAGTGCAGCACAGGCACTGGGGGCCGCTTCTATGGCTATCCAGAATATGTTAGGTTTGGTTTGCGACCCTGTGGCCGACCGGGTTGAAGTACCTTGCCTGGGAAAAAATATCAGTGCGGCCGTAAATGCCTATTCATCGGCGATTATGGCTGTTTCAGGCTTCGATCCTGTCATTCCTTTGGAAGAGGTTATTCAAACCGTTTCAAGGGTAAGTAAATCCATGCCAACATGTGTAAAATGCACAGGGAAAGGAGGATTGGCCATAACAGATACTTCCTTGCTTTTAAAAAGAAAACTTCTGGGAATAGCAAAATAGCTGTGTTTCATTCATGATAAAATCTTAAACAATGACCAAATCAACGTTAATCATCACCATCTTTTTTCTTGCGGCCTCCTGTACTTCTGTTCAGGATCAGTCTTCGCACGATAATTTTAGTGCAAACGAAAAGGTACAGTGGATTGAAGACGGAAGGGAGCTTCCTTCCAGAGACTCCTTGTTCTACCTCGATTATCCCGCACCTTTATTCCGAAAAACGTTTAGTACAAAGGATGGCATTGAAAGTGCAAAATTGTTCATAACTGCTGCCGGATATTACAAAGCAACAATAAATGGCAGGACGGTTGGTGAAAATATGCTTGATCCGGCCTGGACAGACTTCAGCAAGAGAATCTACTACGCAGAATATGATGTCGCTTCCCTTTTAGACGGTGGTGATAACTGCATGGGCGTAACACTTGGCAACGGTTTTTATAACCCATTGCCTCTCCGCAAATGGGGACACCGGAATTTACGGAAAGACCTTACGGTAGGGAAGCCTGCGTTTTTATCGAAGCTGGTCATTCATTATAAGAATGGCGTTACGGAAGAGATAGCCTCAGATACCACCTGGAAATATGCATTGGGGCCGATCGTTAAAAATGACGTGTATATTGGTATTGTCTACGATGCGCGTAAGGAAATAAAGGGATGGAATGCCCCCGGATTCAATGATGATTCCTGGATCAGTGCCCAAAAAGCGAAGAATCCCGGCGGGAAGTTGCAAAAGACTTTTTTCCCTGCTGTACAGATTACTGAAGAGATTATTCCGGCAGGCGTTTCTGCTTCCGGACCCGGA
>JBFEWU010000426.1:0-3792 GCA_041546215.1 Draconibacterium sp.
AACGGGGCAGGCTCGCACCCAATCGCTCGATGCATATTTAAATATCAGTTCACCGGTGGATGCATCCAGACAGTATAGATTTTTGTCGGCCGAACCGATAAAAATTTTGTTCCCCGACACCAATGGAGTGGAGAAATGACGGAAGGCTTCAGCAACAGCTTTTTCAACAGAATATTTCCAGATAAGTTTTCCGGTTTCTTTGTTCAGACAATAAACAGCTCCATCGTTAGCACCAAAATAAACCTGCTTTTCATCAGTTGCCACTTTACGATTTACCGCATCATCGGCTTTGAACTGCCAGGTTACATCCAAATCTCTGGACATGACCGCCCGTGTCAATCTACCATCTTTTTTAGATGCATCAAAACAATATACATAACCGGTTTTGGTTCCTATAAACACCATATCATCATCCAGTAGCGGTTCTGCAAATGTGTGTCCTACATGAACATCCCTGGTCTGTTCTCCGGTCTTGGTGTCTTTACAAATAATATGATTAAATGCTTGCGCTTCAACCGGTATTCGTTCAATGTGGTTGTTTGTAAATGGATAAACGATGTGCTTTTCATTGGCAGCCAAAGGGGCATAACCGGTTCTGTAATCAATATGCCCTGCAAATATTTGCTTTTCTAATTCCAGTGTATTCTTATTAATGTATGCTATTTCTTTGGCATCACCGGTGTAACCCCTACTTCCCATTTCGCGCATTAGAATATGATCCTTGAGTACAACAGGGGTTGAAGCATAAGCAGGGGCATCATAAGTACGTTGCGGAATTTTTTTTGCAGTGTTTATTACCTCTCCCGTGTTAATATCAAGGGTAAAAAGGATATTGCGTAATCCGGGAGAAGCAAGGTAAACTTTATCACCATCAATAACCGGACGTGACTCCCAGGCAAGACCAACAGGGAATTTCCATGCAGTACGGCCATAAACAGGACCATCATTTCCGTTAAAACCAACATTAGAAAGTGTACCTTGATAATTTGGCCATGGCCTTTCATTTTTAACCGGTACTGTCACTCTTTTGGGATCAGGAGTCAGCTCCGTTAATGCTTTCGAAGGATCTTCTTTTATCTCGGTCTGTATGGAGTCAAGGACCATATAGCCTTCCAGAAGCCCTTTCGCAATCCTGGCAACTGCGGCATCACGTTCCTCCTTGTTCTGAATTGATTCAATGAAGGATGTTCTTATATAAACAGGATTGTATCTTCCCGACAAAATGGCTCCTTGCTGCTGCAGTGAGAGCCCCCATAACTTTAACATGGCCCCTCGGTATTCATAGTTGCTTTCATCGGTAGGAACAAGTTTTATATCCCTTCTTATCTGATCGATTTCATCATCGCCGCTGCTATGTTTCAGAGCAAATCTTTCTTGTTGACTGTTTTGAGCGTGTGCATATCCAAATAATAGTAAAAAAACCAATAAGGCCCGAAATATGTTTGGGATTATCAGCTCGGAAGTTTTTTGATTTTTTGCTCTCATAATTCATCAATATTGTTCGTTTTAAAATTACCTTGTGTAAATTGATTCTATGTTTAACCTTACTTGTTATTGCATGCTTGTTAATTAACCAGTTTTATCGCTAATGAATAAGCATCGAAGGATCTCAGGTCATCTATAACACTTTCTCTATTTGTCCATTTTTAATATAAAAACTCTCTTCAATAGTTATCTCTGGATTTTTAAATGGTTTATCTTCTGTATTCTAATTCGTTCAGCACCTACTTGTGCTGAATTAAATTGGTCTTCAATTCCTTGAAACCTGATTAGAATTGGCTCTGACCTATCCCGACATGGACCAATTACTGCCTTGATAATATCCGTACTGTTATCGGTTGCCACAACGCCATCTACAGTATTGCCCTGCACAACTTCTACTAGTTGTCCGGCAAGGTCGCCATACGATTTATATATCCACCATAAAGAGCGAGGTTGTCTGTTCTTTTTGGTAAGCATACCTTGTAGAGTATTTATAAAACAGTCACCATCCCAGCGGCACTTACACGTATATGTGATTTTAGCTTTTTTGCAGTGCTGACATAATTCTTTTGGGAGTTATTGGGAGTTGTGTAACTCTTGCCCCCGAAGCATGAAATACGGCATTTGCAATTGCGCCACCCACACAAATAATAGCAGGTTCTCCGCCACCTTGTGGCGCAGCATCCATTTCTTCAATAAATACGGCTTCTATTTTTGGTGTAACAGAAAAACGGGTAAAATCGTATGAATCAAAATTTAAGGTTTTTACCTCACCCCAGTTAAACTGAACATCTTCAAACAATGCATATCCCAAGCCCATTGTTAAGCCACCTTCGGTCTGAACTTTTACACCATGAGGATTTACAACCTGTCCCATATCTTGAGCGCATACCATTCGAATTACTGTAACATCGCCTGATTTAGGATTAACTTCTGCTTCTGCAATGATTGCAACAAATGTTCCGGCATCGGATCCAAGAGCAATTCCACATCCTCGGTTTTTACCTGTTTTTACCGTTGAATAACCAAAAGTCTTAGCTGCTAACCTTAGTGTTCGTTCCATTTTTTTGTTAGCCAGGTTTAAAAGACGGAAATCAAGTGGATCCATTTCAATCTGGTTGGCTAGTATATCAATATGCGATTCTCTGGCAAAAGTAGTTGAGTTATTACCTGGAGCCCTCCATGGTCCTGTTCCGAACGGATGGATACCTCTTTTATCATACAAGGCAGAGCGTAAATTTTGGATGCCATAAAAATCGTTTACCCCCCTACTTCCAGCACAATAAATATTGTAATTCCAACCTGTAATAATTCCATCCTTTTTTACACCTGCTTTGATTTGCATAACTGCAGCAGGTCTGAATTTATCGTACATAAATTCTTCTTCCCGGGTCCATGCCACCTGAACAGGAGTTTGTGTTTCTTTTGCCAACTGAGCCGCTTCTATAGCCTGATCGGTCGATATCTTTCCACCAAAGCCCCCGCCCAAGAGAACTTGTTTAACATGTACATTTTCGAGGGGTATATCTAATTTTTCCGACAAATTTTTCTGAGTACCAAAAGGCGTTTGTGTTGATGCCCATACTATTAGTTTATCCCCTTCAAAATAGGCCGTTGCGGCATGTGTTTCAATAGGTGCATGTGCTTTATAACCATCATGATATTCCATTTCAACGGTAAATTCCGCCTCCTGAAAGCCCTTATTTAAATCACCTTTCTGTTGTACTATACGGGTTTCAGCAGCATTCTTTACCAGATAATCGAAAATGGTATCCTGATTGGCAAAAACATCCGGAGTACTCCAGTTTGCCTGAATCAACTTACAAGCATCCGCCGCAATATTGGGCTTTTCATGCAATGCAGCCACAAGATTACCAATAACCACTACACGAATCCCGGTTATTCCCTCAGCCTTTGAGTAATCAACTGATAATAACCTGGAACGATGGGATTTTGGCCGGCAGATTGAAGCATAAAGCAATCCCGGAAACTTCAAATCAGAAGTATACATTGCTTTCCCTGTAACTTTCAAAAGTGCATTGGTCGCATGAATAGGCTTTCCAACCTGTTTATATTC
Source organism: Draconibacterium sp. (assembly GCA_041546215.1). GTDB lineage: Bacteria > Bacteroidota > Bacteroidia > Bacteroidales > Prolixibacteraceae > Draconibacterium. The sequence continues at coordinate 3,560 of JBFEWU010000426.1, forward strand.
GGTCGCTTTTTTGAATACGGGAGGCCTGGTTACCGTTTTTACTATTTTTTTTCCTTTGGTGAGCTGACCATAGCTCATCCGTTTTGAATGATCTTTTATACTAACAATATGTCCATTTTCACTTCTTAACTGATCTTCAGGGATATTCATTTCTGCTGAAGCCAGTTTCATCAACTCCATTCGAGCTTCAACAGCGGCTGCTCTAAGAAGCGGATCGAACATCCGTGTGGTTA
>JBFEWU010000262.1:0-6762 GCA_041546215.1 Draconibacterium sp.
CTCATACCGTTCAACCACCGTTTACATTAATCATTAATCACTAATCAATAATCAATTTCTTTTGTCTTCATTCTTCGGTCTTTTCCGTTGTCATTGTTTTGTCTTGTCTGAAGATCCGAAAATCTGAATATCTGAAAATCCTGATTAATCAATTCCTGCTACTTCAAGACAATCCTTTGGATTCTTTCCCTTAAAGATACTGCATCTACAATTTTCCTGCCAGGTAAAGATTATGGCATTTAAAGATCTGCTAATTTACATCTGAGGTTTGAATAACCCTTTTTACGCGGTAAGGTTTTTTCTTTTGGGTTTCGAAATAAGTACGCATTTGAAGCTCTGCAATAATTCCGGTGGTTATAAACTGAATTCCTCCAAGAACCATTAAAATACCCAACAAAAGAAGCGGTTTTCCCCAAATGTCGTTACCAAGAAGTTTAAGAATCAGCAGGTAAATATTAATGAGGATGCCAATTCCCAGGGTAATTATCCCAATGTTTCCGAAGAAATGCATGGGGCGCTGCAGGTATTTCTTGAAAAATACCATAAGAATGAGGTCGCTTATCACACGCGTTGTACGACTCAGATTATATTTTGAAGTTCCAAATTCCCGCGAACGGTGATTCACATCCACCTGGGTTATTTTCGTTGCACCCTCAAGCGTTATCAGCGCCGGAATATAACGATGCAATTCACCATAGATATGAATGCTTTTGATGATTTCCCTGGTGAAGATTTTAAGGGTACAACCTAAATCTTTCATGTGAATACCTGTTGATTTTCGAATGAGGTAATTGGCAATTTTAGAAGGAACTTTACGTAAAAACATTCCATCTTTTCGGTTTGCCCGAATGCCTGCAACCATATCCCACTCCTGGTCTTCCATCATTTTCAACATCATTGGTACATCTGCAGGATCGTTTTGCAGATCACCGTCGAGTAATACAACAAACTCGCCCTGTGCCTGATCGATACCGGCTTGCAGAGCCGAACTTTGCCCGTAATTCCGTTTTAACTCAACCAGTAGAAAACGTTCGTCTTTTATATTTAAAATCTCAGAACGGGTTTCGTCGGTCGAGCCATCATCAACAAATATGGCCTCAAAATCATATCCATCAAGTGCGGATTTTATTTGCTCCGATAAGGGTTTAATATTTGGCTCCTCGTTCCAGACACAAATTACAAGCGAAAGCTTTTTCATCTGAATATGTTTTATTTAAGTATCTATAAATCTGTTTATTATATATGCTGGTATTTTGATCTTTTTCCATTGGCCCGATGGAACTCTCAAATCCGTCAGCTGACGGATATTCATCATCTTTTGTGTGAACACCATTGAAATATTTTGCCTTCTTATGCTCGTTTCATTGGTGTAAACTATAGTTAATAAATTCCTTACTTTAAATAACTTCGCTGTAAAAATACAGTTCCTTTTTTCAAGTGGCAAATTATGTGAGCAGTCTTACGACTAATCAAGTCCAGTAAACTTCCAGATAAACGAAAAACGAACAGTTCGGTACAACCAATCGTGTAAGCCGTGCTGGTACTGCAATCGAAATGCCTTATTGTTGTAATCCCTTCTCATCTCAAAGTTTAGCTGCCTTGGGCGATCGCCATTGTCTTTGTAACCCTGGTAACCCGACCATGAAGAAGTAAAGCGCCAGTTATTCTTTACCAGGTCGGCTCCCAGCCCATAAAGCAAAGCATCGTTTTGCAAATTGCCTTCGTCGTTGGTTTGCCAACTGTAAAATCCCAACATCGCATAAGGACGAAAAAGCAAGGATTCAGCTTGTCCATAATCTTTTGAGAAACTAAAATCGAAAAAATAACCGGGAGCATCGGCATAACGGGCACCATCGAAGTTTGATCCCGAGGCCGTTTTGGCCGCAAAGCAAAGCAAAGTGTTCGGGAATTTCCTGCCCTTAATGAGTTGAATCAGCGTACTAAAATAAAAATCACCACTGGCATAACCCTCACCATCTCTGTCACGCGAGTAGCGCTCATTCCTTACTTCCTGGCTAAAAGCATAGTGCTCGAAAATAACCCCGTAAACTTCAACTGCTATTTTTCCATTTGCAAAAGGAAAATATCCACGTCCTGAGATATCTTGTGTGGGATCACCATAATGAAAGTGACTGGAAGCTGTTAGTTCAAACTCACTCTTTTCGCTTAAAAAACCACGTTTAACTTCGGGAACCGGTAAGGCATTAGGGCCCAGGTAGCCCGGCGAAATAATCAGCCAGTTTCGCCATCCGGGATCGCCTGATTCCCAGCCATGGAGATCGTTCCACCAGCTCCAATCCTCTTGTCCAAACGAGCAAACAGCCAAAAAAGAAAACAAAAGGGAAAAATAAAGATGTTTCATTTTTTTTGGTTTGAACAAAGAAAAGAGTCCCTTCAGGGTAGCTGAAGGGCTATTGAATTAAAGCGCTAATTTTTCCCGGATATTTTGAGGAATCGCATCTTTATGAACCATGATACACATGGTTTTGTAATTCACGTATGCTTTCGATGCATAAAAATACCCCTTATACTTGTTGTAGTCGCCCCACGAATTTTTTACTTTATAGTACACTTTACCGCTTTGGTCCTTTGCGGTACCCACAATATGCATACCATGGTCGTCGGTGGTTTGATAATTATCAAAAGCTTCCTGGCGCAATTCTTGTGTTACCTCAATTTCCGGCGTGGGTTTTTCCAGTTTATAAAGTTCTCTCTCTCTGTCTTTTTCCGAAAGGTTTTCCCATCGTGTGATCTCTGCATCACTCATATCCTCAACTTTGGCGCTTGGCATAACTGCCACACCTTTATTGCTGGTGGCAAATCCTTTTTCGCTGACATCGGCAGCCCAGGCCACTGTATAGCCATTTACAAGGGCATAGTCTACAATCTCTTCCAGTTCGTTCAGCGGAACATTATACACCTCATCCCACGACCAGTTATCAGGAACTTCAAGAATAAACTTTGAATAAAACGGATGATGTGTATACGACGAAATTTCCACATAATCGTCCATATTTAAGCCAACATAATCGCTTGCAAAACTTTGCGGTGTATATTGTTTTCCTTCGTATTCAAATTTCTTTGGCAAATCGCCCAGGTACGAATTTAAAGTACCCTCGATTGGCTCTTGCCAAACCGTACTCAATTTTCGGTTCTTATTTTCGACCACGGCATCAACATGCTTTTTTAGCACATTATCCATTTCCCCGTGTACATGCTTGTCTTCGCCATAATTTAAACCATCATAAACCAGCTCGGGAACAATTCCATAATCGCGAATTACGTTTGTTACATCGTGAAAAGCACCACCCGCAGCAAAATTCAGGTTTCCATGTACCCGAATGTGTTTTTTGGCTTTATCAGAGTACGTATGCCAAACCACAAACATCTCTGAAAGATCAACTTCCGGTTTCCCCAAACGCAACATTTCTGATTCCAGAAACGAAAGCCCCGAAAACGACCAGCATGTACCGGTACGATATTGATTTTTTATCGAAGTTGCCGGCAATTCGATGTCATCCTCAAAAACATAACCGTCCGGTTTCTTCTTCTTATCAGCCTCATCATTTTCGGCAAAAACACTATAAGCAAAAACCGCCACAAATACGGTTAAAAGTAAACGCAATTTCATTCCTTAAAACTGTTTATTGATTAATCGTCCGCCAGTTGGCGGATGCAACTCACATAATCCCTGCCCCGTTTAACAATCCGTCGGCTTACCGATATTATGCTCGTTTTATTCCTAATAATTAATTATTACCCCTCTAATTTAAACTAGTGCCAAATGTAATAAATAAATCGATTTATAAAAAATTTCAAAAAAGAGAATTGTTGCAAATAACCATGCGGGGATCAATTGAAACCACTTATTGTCCAACACCTTACCTCAACTCTTCATACCGGAAACAATCAACCAAATGGTCGTTTACCATGCCGGTTGCCTGCATATGGGCATAAATTACCGTTGATCCCACGAACTTAAAACCACGCTTTTTCAGGTCGGCCGAAATTTTATCGGAGAGTGGCGTTTTTGCCGGTAACTCGCTTAGTGTTTTAAAGGCATTTTGGATCGGTTTATAATCGACAAAGGCCCAAATGTACTTGTCAAAACTTCCAAACTCCTTTTGAACTTCGAGAAATCGCTGTGCATTATTGACACATGCGGAAATTTTCATCTTATTTCTGATAATGGCTTTGTTCTGTACCAGCTCATCCAGTTTCTGCTGATCGTACCGGGCGATAATCTCAGGATTAAAATGATCAAAAGCCAGGCGGAAACTTTCGCGTTTATTCAAAACTATCTGCCAGCTTAATCCTGCCTGAAATCCCTCCAATACAAAAAATTCAAATAGAAGCCGGTCATCATGAAGCGGTACTCCCCACTCTTCATCGTGGTATTTAATCATTAATTCATTGGTGGTACTCCAATCGCAACGTTTACACATTTTAAGCTATTTTTCGGCAGAAGTTAAATAAAATTAACCAGATGAGCAGCAATGCATGTAAAATGTTATTTTTGTTCGTTTAGAAAATGATTAACAGATTCTTGGATGTGAGTAGTAAGCTTATCATTTGTTCTGCCTGCAAGGGGGAAGGCAAACTAAGCAAACTAACTGACTAACAACAAGCATGATACGAGAATGAAGAAACTTGCTATATTTATTGTATTGCTTTTGTCCTTAAGCTCTGTGGCCGAAGCTCAATTAAACATCAACCACTTTATACGGGTTGGTCGAACACGTATTTCCATTGGAAACTACACAGGAGCCATCGAATATTTCAATATTGTGATTGAATTTAAACCCTATTTACCCGAAGCCTATTTGTACCGGGGAATGGCCAAACACTCGCTGGAAGATTACCGCGGAGCTATATTGGATTATGACAAGGCCATTGAGATAAAACCCTATTATCCGAGAGCATACAATAACCGGGGAATGGCGTATCATAATCTTAAAAGTTACGACGAAGCCATTAAAAATTATAATCGTGCACTGGAGTTTGATCCTGACGACGAAGGTATCTACAACAACCGGGGATTAGCCAAGCTGGCGCAAAAAAACCTGGAAGGAGCCATTGATGACTACAACAAAGCGCTGGAAATAAATCCAAAATCGACACATGCGCTGATGAACCGCAGCAATGCAAAAATCGTAAGCGGGGATATTAAGGGGGCCATCAGTGATTTAAACAAGGTGGTCATTATTCGTCCGCACTACGCGGCTGCCTACCTAAACCGTGGTTTGGCACGCTTCGAAATGGAAGATTATGCCTCGGCTTTACGTGATTATGACCAGAGTATAAAATTTGATCCGAAAAATGCACTGGCATTTAACAACCGGGGAATTGTGAAGCACAAGCTGGAGGATTACAACAGTGCCATTATGGATTACGATATGGCCATTCGTCTGAATCCGGAAATGGCAAGTGCCTACTTTAACCGGGCCATGGCACGCGAAATTCTGAAGCGTCCCGGTTACGAACAGGATTATAAAATAGCTGCCCAATTGAATCCGCAGTTCGACCTGGAAAGCAGAAGAATAGATGCCGAACAACTGGCACAGAAACGCCAGCAACAACAAAACAACCAGGGAAATACGCCACAACAGAACCAGAATCAACAGCAACAATCGGGGCAGGCAAAGGCTAACAATGGCAGCACACAAAACAATACGCAGCAAAACAACACCATTCTTGCCCAAAAGGATGATGAAGAGAAAAAGAAAGAAGAGCTGGAGGCCGAAAAACGCAAGCGTCGCAGCAGGATGAACCTGGTGATTGAAGATACACGCGACCTTCCGAAAGATGAACCTGAGGTTGACGATGGCCGCATTCAGAATAAAAATATTGTGATCGATTTACAGCCTATGTTTTTAATCGCAGCTTTCGAAAAAAATGCAGTCGATTACGATCGCTTTCAATATTACAACGTGGTGATCGAAGATTTAAATGCAAAAAATAACTACGATCCGCTTCTGTCGATTTCAAATAAATCCGTTACCACCTACCAATCGGTTTTTGAGAACTTTATTCTCTACTTTAACGAAAAGATTGCAATTCAGGAAAATGCTCACAACTACCTGAATCGTGGAATTTTTTACAGCTTAACCGGCGACTACAACAATGCCTTCAGCGATTTGGACAAAGCCATTGAAATGGATGAAAAGTCATCGATAGCCTACTTTACACGTGCCAACAGTATTTTTAAGATGCGCGAACAAATGGAGTTACTGGCGGGTGAACAAGCCAATGTTTCCCTGGAAATGCGTAAAAAAATAAATACCGCACTGGATGCACAAAAACCGACCACCAAAGATTACCAGGCTATTTTAGATGGTTATTCGGTAACTTTATTTTTAGATCCCGATTTCTTTTTCGCTTATTACAACCGTTCCTATATAAAACTCCGCCTGGGGGAGTACCGAAGTGCCGTTGAAGACCTTAACCACGCCATTGAACTGGAACCGGAATTTGCCGAAGCTTACTTTAACCGCGGACTCACAAAAATTTTCCTCGACGACATTGAAGGGGGTGCTTTGGACCTAAGCCGGGCCGGAGAATTGGGAATTGATGGTGCTTATAACATTATTAAACGCTACTGTAATTAATGACGGATGCCGGAAAACAACCCGGAATTGATTAATCAGGATTTTCAGATATTCAGATTTTCAGATTTTCGGATCTTCAGACAACAACGACAACGGGACAACGGAAAAGACCGAAGACCGAAGACAAAAGAAATTGATTATTGATTAGTGATTA
>JBFEWU010000104.1:0-12904 GCA_041546215.1 Draconibacterium sp.
TATTAAATCATCCCTACTGTATTGTGTGATCGATATTACAAATAGAAAACTTATATTAAGGTTTATTTATATTCGTGTTTTATTGATATCAGTGAACTGTAATAGTAAATTTCTATAGGAATTAAGTCAACTTTTCACGATATTTATTGTTAGTAAAAGCGAAAAATAATACGCCGACATTATTTAAAAAACTAGATTTCTTATGTTTGATTTAGACCTTGTAAAAAAAGTTTATTCCGAGCTTCCTGAGCGTGTAAAAAAGGCGAAAAGTCTTTTGAACAAACCCATGACTTACTCAGAAAAAATCCTTTACTCTCACCTGTTTGCGGCGCAGGAATTAGTCGCATTTAACCGGGGATCCGATTATGTTGATTTTGCTCCCGACCGTGTTGCCATGCAAGATGCAACAGCTCAAATGGCACTATTACAATTTATCAACTCCGGGAAAAAACAAACGGCAGTTCCTTCAACCGTGCATTGCGACCACCTGATTCAGGCAGAAGTGGAAGGAAAAATTGACCTTGGCATTGCCAAAGACGTCAACAAAGAAGTTTACGATTTTCTGGAATCCGTTTCAAACAAATACGGAATTGGTTTTTGGAAACCGGGAGCCGGAATAATACACCAGGTAGTTCTGGAAAATTATGCTTTCCCCGGTGGAATGATGATCGGAACCGACTCACACACTGTTAATGCTGGTGGACTGGGAATGGTTGCCATTGGTGTTGGAGGTGCCGATGCCGTTGATGTAATGGCCGGAATGGCCTGGGAATTAAAGATGCCAAAACTGATTGGTATTAAGTTAACCGGGAAATTGAAAGGCTGGGCTACTCCCAAAGATGTGATTCTAAAAGTGGCAGGTATCCTTACCGTTAAAGGTGGAACAGGTGCAATTATCGAATATTTTGGCGAAGGGGCTAAATCCCTTTCTGCAACCGGTAAAGGAACCATTTGTAACATGGGTGCTGAAGTGGGTGCAACCACCAGTATTTTTGCTTACGACGAAAGTATGGAACGTTACCTGAAAGCAACTGGCCGTGCCGAAGTTGCAGAATTGGCGAACAAGGTCAAAAGTGATTTGGATGCCGATCCTGAAGTTTATGAAAATCCTGATTTCTATTACGACGAGCTAATTGAAATTGACCTCTCAGAATTGGAGCCTCATATAAACGGGCCTTTCACTCCCGACCGCGCGACACCAATTTCGCGTATGAAAGCAGTTGCTGTTGAAAATAATTGGCCGCTGGATGTTTCGGTTGGATTAATAGGAAGTTGTACCAATTCGTCGTACGAAGATATTTCGCGTGCTGCATCAATTGCAAAACAAGCCCAGGAAAAGGGACTGATTGCCCGGGCAGAGTATTCGATTACTCCGGGGTCGGAGCAAGTTCGTTACACGATCGAGCGTGACGGTTTTATCGACACCTTTGAAAAAATCGGAGGAAAAGTTTTTGCCAATGCCTGTGGACCCTGCATCGGTCAGTGGGCACGCCCGGGTGCTGAAAAGGAAGAAAAGAATACCATTGTTCATTCGTTCAACCGGAACTTTTCCAAACGTGCCGACGGCAATCCAAATACCCACGCATTTGTAACATCACCTGAAATGGTAACTGCCCTGGCCATTGCCGGACGTTTGGATTTTAATCCGCAGGTGGATACGCTTACCAATCAAAAAGGAGAAGAAGTAAAGCTGGACTTACCTGAAGGAGAGGAGCTTCCAACCAAAGGATTTGATGTTAAAGATCCGGGATTTCAGGCACCTGCAGCCGATGGTTCGGGTGTTGTAATTAGTGTTTCTGAAGAGTCGAAACGCTTACAACTCTTATCTCCTTTCGATGCCTGGAACGGACAAAATATCACAGGAGCGAAATTGCTGATAAAAGCTCTTGGAAAATGTACCACCGACCACATTTCAATGGCAGGTCCATGGTTACGGTTCCGTGGCCATCTCGATAATATCTCCAACAATATGTTGATCGGTGCAGTAAATGCATTCAACAGCGAAACCAATAAGGTTAAAAACCAATTGACCGGAAAATTTGGTGCTGTGCCTTTTGTTCAGCGGGAATACAAAGCTGCTGGAATTCCTACAGTTGTTGTGGGAGACCAGAACTATGGTGAAGGATCTTCGCGTGAGCATGCTGCCATGGAGCCACGTCATCTGGGTGTAAAAGCAGTCATTGTAAAATCGTTTGCACGTATCCACGAAACCAACCTGAAAAAGCAGGGTATGCTGGGATTAACATTCGCCAATGAAAACGATTACGACCTGATCTTGGAAGACGATACTTTCAACTTTGTTGATTTGATTGATTTTGCCCCGGGCAAACAATTAACAATTGAAGTGGTACACAAGGACGGATCAAAAGACATGATCAAACTGAACCACACCTACAATGAACAACAAATTGAGTGGTTTAAGGCAGGTTCTGCCCTAAATCTTATTAAACAACAAAATGCATAATTTTAACTCGCTGAGGCCCAAATCGCAAAATATAAACCTCGCCAGGGCTCTTTTTGTGAGATTTCAAAAATCAAAATAACCAGTAAATTAATTTTTAGACGATGCAAAAAATTAAAGTTCAAAATCCGGTCGTAGAACTCGACGGAGATGAGATGACCAGAGTAATCTGGGATTTTATTAAACAAAAACTAATTCTTCCCTACCTCGACATTGATTTAAAATACTACGATTTGGGAATGGAAAGCAGAGATGCTACCGACGACCAAATTACTATTGACTCAGCAGAGGCAATCAAGAAATATGGAGTTGGCGTAAAATGCGCAACCATTACTCCGGATGAAGCGCGTGTGGAAGAATTCGGATTAAAGGAAATGTGGAAATCCCCAAACGGAACCATTCGGAATATATTAGGTGGAACGGTATTCCGCGAGCCTATAATTATTAATAACATCCCACGTCTTGTACCGGGTTGGACCAAACCAATATGTATCGGCCGTCACGCTTTTGGCGATCAGTACCGCGCCACCGATTTTCTCACAAAGGGAAAGGGAAAACTAACCATTACCTTCACCCCTGAAGATGGCAGTGAACCGGTATCTCACGATGTGTACGATTTTGAAGGCGACGGAATTGCAATGGCCATGTACAATACAGATGAATCCATTCGTGGCTTTGCACACTCATGTATGCAACAGGCAATTACGAAAAAATGGCCTTTATACATGTCAACAAAAAACACCATTTTAAAAAGATACGACGGTCGTTTTAAAGATATTTTCCAGGAAATTTACGATACCGAGTATAAGGAGAAATTTGAAGAACTGGGTATTTGGTACGAACACCGCCTGATTGACGACATGGTTGCTGCAGCCATGAAATGGGAAGGTGGTTATGTTTGGGCATGTAAAAACTACGACGGTGACGTTCAAAGTGATACAGTAGCTCAAGGATTCGGATCGCTGGGATTAATGACTTCTACACTGGTAACGCCTGATGGGAAAACAATGGAAGCCGAAGCTGCCCATGGAACGGTAACACGTCACTATCGCCAACACCAGCAAGGCAAACCAACATCAACAAATCCAATTGCCAGTATTTTTGCATGGACACGAGGTTTGGCATTCCGCGGAAAGCTGGATAATAACCAGGAATTAATTGGGTTCGCCAACGCTTTGGAACAAGTTTGCATTGAAACCGTAGAATCAGGAAAAATGACAAAAGACCTGGCCTTAATTATTCATGGAAAGGGATTAACAGAAGAACATTATTTAACTACTGAGCAATTCCTTGAAGCCCTGGATGAGAACCTTCAAAAGAAACTGGCTTAACATCCTGTCATTTTGAATGCTGGAGAAATCTGGAAAAGAGCTTCTGAGAAACAGATTTCTCCTACATTCTTCTTTTAATGACAAGTTATTTGTAAATTATGCACGAAAAGCATGGTAAATAAAACCAAAATAGTCAATGGCAAGCTGGAGGTTCCCAACCACCCGGTTGTTCCTTTTATTGAAGGAGATGGCATTGGGAAAGATATTAGCGGACCTTCTCAACGCGTAATTGATGCAGCTGTTGAAAAGGCTTACGGGAAATCCAAAAGGATTATCTGGAAGGAGGTTTTGGCTGGAGAAAAAGCCTATCACCAGGTTGGGACTTACCTGCCCGACGAAACCATTGAGGCCTTTAAAGAATATCACATTGGAATAAAGGGACCTTTGCAAACTCCCGTAGGTGGAGGAATGCGATCACTCAATGTAGCTTTACGCCAGACACTTGATTTGTATGTCTGTGTGCGTCCTGTCCGCTGGTTTAAAGGCGTCCCCTCTCCCATTCGATATCCATCGATGGTAGATATGCATATTTTCCGTGAAAATACCGAAGATATTTATGCGGGAATTGAGTACATGGTTGGTGAAGAGAAAACAAAAAAATTCCGCGATTTCTTAATCAACGAAATGGGAGTTGATAAAATTCGTTTCCCTGATTCATCGTCGTTTGGAGTTAAACCGATTTCAAAAGATGGATCAGAGCGATTAGCGAAAGCTGCCATTGAATATGCCATCAGAAGAAATTTACCTTCAGTAACCATTGTACATAAAGGCAATATCATGAAATTTACCGAGGGTGCTTTTAAAAACTGGAGTTATGATTTAGCTGAAAAAGATTTCGCGGATGAAACGTTTACCTGGCGCCAATATGAAGCTATAAAACAGGACAAGGGACAGCTGGATGCCGATAAAGCATTGGAAGCAGCGAAAAAAGAGGGAAAAGTAATCGTAAAAGATTGTATCACCGATGCTTTTTTACAAGAATCATTGCTTCACCCCTGGGACCACTCCGTAATTGCCACTATGAACCTGAATGGTGATTATGTATCGGACCAGTTAGCTGCAATGGTAGGCGGAATTGGAATTTCACCGGGTGCAAACATCAATTACAAAAGCGGATATGCCATTTTTGAAGCCACTCATGGTACGGCACCAAATATTGCCGGAACAGGCAAAGCAAATCCGGGATCACTAATTCTGTCGGGAGTAATGATGTTGGAATACATGGGTTGGAACGAAGCTGCTGAATATGTATACGATGCCATGGAACATGTTTTTGCCAAGCGCAGAGTTACCAGCGACCTGCATGCTCAAATGGAGGGTGCAACACTGTTAACGACTTCGGAGTTTGCAGATGCGATAATTAAAAATATGCATTAAATAGTGTCATCTCAACGATGTAAACGGAAAAACCTGTGGTGCCGAAACAGCTTACACAATCTTCCCTTCGTTGTAATGCTGGAGAAACAGAATAATAAATAATAATAATTTATACAGATGGAATACATTAAGTACAGATTTTACCAGAAAGCGAATAAATGCGCTAAGGAGTTTCAAAGACTCAAAAAAGAACACGCCGATGTTGTTTTGGGAGAAGTAACACTCGGACAAGTTTTAACGGGAATGAAAGGCATACCTCTATTGGTTACCGACACTTCCAAACTGGACCCGGCCGAAGGAATCCGGTTTAAAGGCTATTCAATCCCTGAATTGCAGGAAAAGCTACCAAAAATAAATCCTCAGGGTGAACCTTTACCCGAAGGACTGCTTTATTTAATGTTAATCGGTGAGATCCCAACCCAGGAAGATGCCTTAAACTTATCGAGAGATTTGGCCACAAGAGCTCATGTACCGCAACATACATTTGATGTGCTGGAAGCTATGCCAAAGAATTCGAAGCCCATGACACAATTCAGTGCTGCAATTCTTTCCATGGCAACCGAATCTACTTTTCAAAAAGCCTACCGCGCGGGGGTAAGTAAAAAATACTTCTGGGATGCCACTTATGAAGATATAATGAACCTCATCGCCCGTTTACCTCGGATTGCCGCCTATATTTATCGCCGTCAGTTCCACAATGGCGATCATATCGAACCAAATCCACGTTTGGATTGGGCAGGTAACCTGGCTCATATGATGGGATTCGATTCTGAAGATATTCGTCGTTTGTTTCGCTTATATATGATTATTCATGCCGACCACGAAGGCGGAAATGTATCGGCACATACGGCCCACCTTGTTGGCTCAGCACTTAGTAATCCATATTATTGTTACGCTGCTGCCATGACTGGCTTGGCTGGTCCATTGCATGGTTTGGCAAATCAGGATGTAATTTTCTGGATGTTTGAAATGATTGAAGCCCTGGACACTGACACGCCCACCGACGAGCAAGTTGCGGCATACTGCAAAAAAACACTGGAAGAAGGCCGTGTAATTCCGGGATACGGACATGCTGTGCTTCGCAAAACCGATCCACGTTTTACGGCCCAGGAAGAGTTTGCCAACAAGTACATTAAGGACGACAAAATGGTGAATCTGGCGAACCAGTTATACCGGGTAGTACCTCCGATTTTAGGTTCAATTGGAAAAATCAAAAATCCATGGCCTAATGTTGATGCATACAGTGGTTCACTGCTTTATCATTATGGAATTAAAGAGTATTCTTTCTACACGGTAATGTTTGGGGTATCGCGCGCACTGGGTGTTTTGGCATCCCTGGTTAACGATCGTATCTACGGTATGCCAATCGAGCGCCCAACATCGCATCCGCTTAGCTGGTTTAAAGAACAAGCCGAAGGCAAAACATCTGATTGCTAACAGCAAGATATATAGAAAAAAAGCCGGCTAAGCCGGCTTTTTTGTTAAACGTATGATCTAAATCCTGATTTTTACACTTGAATGAAATTTCCCCTGCAACTTGTGAATACAGTGAGAAAGAAAGCAACAAAACAAAAAGGATTAAAAAAGTTTTGGCCATTTAACCAATCTGCATCGGAACTTCCATTAACAAAACACTTGTCTTTGATTTTGCTTTAAGCTTCAATTCACCAACATCCCAGATCCCTATTGCATCTCGTGTTTCTAAATTTTGCTGAGCTATTTCTATCTCCCCCTCGATTACAAGTAAATATACTCCATTCCCCTCTTTTTTTACGGTGTAAGAACCGGTTATTCCCTCATCAAATTTACCCATAGTAAACCAGGCGTCCTGGTGTATCCAAACTCCCTGGTCGCCAGGATCTGGTGAAAGAATCTGGTAAAATTCGTTGTTTCGTTCTACATCACGGATTGAAATCTGATCATAGCGGGGTTCAACATTCTTTTTGTTGGGGAATACCCAAATCTGAAAAAGCTTTAAATCCTTGTTCGGATTATGATTAAACTCGCTGTGATAAACCCCTGCACCTGCACTCATCACCTGCACATCACCCTCGCGGATAAGCGATTGGTTTCCCATGTTATCCTTATGTTCTAAATCCCCTTCCAGCGGAATAGTAATTATTTCCATATTGTCGTGCGGATGCATACCAAAACCTTTTCCTCCTGCAATGGTATCATCGTTTAAAACACGCAGGACTCCAAAATGCATTCGCTCGCGATCGAAATAGTTGGCAAAACTGAATGAGTGCCTGGCCTCCAACCAACCATGATTGGCATAACCCCTGGAACCGGATTTATGAAGAACTGTTTTCATGGCTTGAACTTAATGTCGTGATGCTAAAAAATTCAGGTTACAAAGTCGACTGAGCTTTGGCAAGCAATTCGAACCTAATTTCAAATTTATCGTCAATCATACGATCGCCAAGATCGCTAAAGAATTTACCGGAACGATATCTAATGTCGTACAAGGTTCGGTCTACCGATACAGATCCAGCAGCTTTTACCATGCTTCCTTCAACTGTTAAATCAGCTGGGAATGAAATTTCGTGGCTAATTCCCTTGATTGTTAACTCACCTACTACTTTATTATCTTTAATCGAAGTAATTGAAAATGAAGCACTGGGGTGTTTCTCCACCGAAAAAAAATCATCCGATTTTAAGTGGCCCACCAGTTTATCTTTCCACTCTCCCTCCAAATCGGTACACTGAATTGAACTCATGTCCATTTTTACATGGGCACCAACAATGGCATTATCTTCCACATGAACCTCACCACTCTCAATCGCCACATAACCGGTATGCTCACCCGTTACTTTTGCTGCAGTCCAATAAACCTTACTTCCTTTTGTATCTACTTCAAGCGTTGATTTTTCTCCTTTCCCCTGGCCCGCAAGTGCTGCTGTCGCAATTACAAGGGCTACCAAAAACATTGTTAACTTTTTCATATTTTCTAATTTTAATTGAATTATGATGCAAACATACATATCCAATCAATCGGAAAAAATAAACTAGTTTAAGAAAAACACCTCTCTATCCTTTTCTCGCTCTTCTTGCTAAAATTTTACTTAGAAATACCGGTGTTACACCCAAATACGATGATATATGATATTGTGGGAGTCTTTGTATCAGATCGGGAGATTGTTTACTCAGCTCCTCGTAATTCTCCTCAGCGGTTTTTGAAAGAATGGAAACAAATCGTTTTTGCAGGAAAATATAGGATCGGCGAATATTGCCTGTAAGCTCGGTAAAAGAAGCTGAGATTTTCTGAAATCCGGATTCATCAATGGAAAAGACGGAAGTATTTTCAATGGCATCAATATAGTACGATGATGCAGCAGGCGTACCAAGATCTCCAATCCACTGTCTTTCCCTGGCAAAAAGTACATTAAACTCTTTCCCATTTTGATCGATAATGTACATGCGCAGAAGCCCTTTTTCAATGTAATAATGTCGTGTATTTGTATCCCCTGCTTTTACCACAAAGGCTTTCTTCTTAAAAGATTCTTTCCGAAAGGCACTTGTAATCACCAGTTTCTCCTCTTCGGACAATTGTCGATTATTAATTTTTTCAAAATAGGAATGTAATACTGAATAATCTTCTGTCACCTTGTTCATATTTTCTCTAAAAATAACAAAATGATATTAGCCAGAGGTCTATTTAAAATCTTTTCTTATCGCCTTAGTTAATTGAACCATTATAGTAATAACTTAAAACGTAATCAGAAGACCAATAGCCTGGTTGATTTGATTTTACGAAGTCAGGCTAACGGTTGAAATGACAAGCATGAATCTTATTTCCATAAAATGAAGCACTTAAAAATCGTAGCAAGATGTTTCTTTTATTATATTTGAGATCAAATCAATTAAACGAAATTTACATCATGAGAAAAAATCTTTTCTACATCATGGCGTTGGTTGCCATCGTACTTATTGCCAATCCGGCATTTGGAAAAAAAGAAAATAAGCTTACTAAAAAAGAGAAAAATGAAGGATGGTTCCTGCTTTTTAACGGCAAAGACTTTGATGGCTGGCGCCAATGCAATGGTACGGAAATGCCGGCCAATTGGATACTTGAAGACGATGCGATGAAAGTTCTTCTGGGAGAAGGGAAAAAACCAGGACAAGGTTCGGGTGGTGATATTCTCTTTGACAAACAGCAATTCAAAAATTTCGAACTATCTGTTGACTGGAAAGCCAGCAAAGCTGCAAACTCGGGTATTTTTTATTATGTGCGGGAAACTCCCGGTAAACCAATCTATTATGCAGCTCCTGAAATTCAGGTTTTAGATAATAAAGATGCCAGCGACAATAAAATTGACAGTCACCTGGCAGGCTCACTTTACGACATGCTTCCGGCCGATCCGCGCACCGTTCATCCTGCCGGGAAATGGAATACCTGTTTAATTAAGGTAAAAGATGGAAAAGCCAGTATTACCATGAATGGAACAGAAGTAGTAAGTTACACGCACTGGACGGAAGAATGGGACCAATTGGTTGAGAACAGTAAATTCAAGAGATTTGATGGTTTTAAAGAGGGAATTTCAAGGGAAGGCTACATTGGCCTGCAAGACCACGGTTACCCGGTTTGGTTCCGCAACATTAAAATCAGGGAATTGGAATAAATAGACAATAATTATCAACCAGTCACTGAAATCCTAACCGCAGAGATCACAAAGCTCACGCTGAGAAACACGGAGATCTTTGCTGGATGTCTGGATGTCTGAAGATCCGAAATCTGAATATCTGAAAAACCAGATTAGTCAATGCCTCGACTCCGGCTGGAGCCGAATGTAGGTGGCGTTTTGTGCGCCGAAAGCATATCTATTCTTGATTATTAGATGTGAGGGCTTGCTTAAAATGGGATGTTAGGTAGTGTGCGATGAGGCTGCCACGGTCGCAACGCTCCCTCCCGACAAATCGGGAGGAGGTACGACGAAGCGATCTCATCCCAATCAGCGCCTGGCGTAACTTGTAGCGACACCCCTTTGAGTTCTCCCCACAGGGATGCCTTTGGCAGAACTTCTCCCTCCATTACTCCACTCTGATACTCTTATATTCTAATCTTCCAAAGAGCTTTCAACTCTCAATAATTAAAGGCTAAAGCCTGAGCAACGGTTGCGATTTTTTGCCACCGGGCTGAAGCCACGGTGTAAAACTTTCTATTTTCACACAGCCTGTTTAACCGGGGGATTAACGAGTGCAACGAGCAAGCGGCGCAATTGGTTGGTGGTTTGAAATGGTGTAGTTTTGTGCGCCGAAAGGATAATTCCAGGTTGTCGGAAAATCCGAAAATCCATAGATCAGATTTAACAGAAATCTTTTGATTTAAAACAATTCAATTTTAAATCTAAATAATTCATGTAAATTTGCACTTACTAAAATATTTTAAAAACTATCTGTTAAATGATTGGTAACCTAAAACGATCCTTTGTGCTATGCACATTTCTCACCTTTTTCCTTTTCAGTGCGAATGCTCAAAACCCCAGCGCCTGGGTAAATCCATTTATCGGTACAACAAACTACGGTACAACCAATCCAGGAGCCGTTGTACCACGTGGGATGGTCTCGGTGGTCCCTTTTAATGTTGCCGGTAAATCACCATTAAACCAACGAGACAAAGACTACGGTTGGTGGTCGACACCCTATTCGTGGGATAACAAATATTTTACGGGCTACTCGCATGTTAATTTAAGTGGAGTTGGCTGCCCCGAACTCGGAGTAATCCTGCTCATGCCCACAACAGGAGAAGTGAATGCCAATGTTTCGGAATACGGCTCTGAAATGAGCGATCAGACTGCACATCCAGGATATTATTCATGCTATTTGAATAAATACAAAATTCAGACTGAAGTTTCGGCTACAGAGCGCACCGGCATAAGCCGTTTTACCTTCCCGGCAGGAAAATCGAATATTTTACTCGACCTCGGGAACGGATTAACCAACGAAAGCGGAGCTTCCATAAAAATTGTAAACAAGCGCGAAATTGAAGGTTGGCGCATGACCGGCACATTTTGCTACAACAATGGCACCGAACGTCCGGTTTATTTTGTTGCCCGTTTTAGTAAAGGTGCAGAAAGTTTTGGGGCATGGAAAAAAATGCCAAAACTGGGATCGGAAGCAGCCTGGTCAAATACCAGTGATAAATTTAAATATTACAAGGGCTATCAGTCCGAGATAGCAGGTGACAGTATAGGAACCTGGTTTACTTTCAACACCCAGGCCAACGAAGAAATTATTGTGGAAGTGGGCATTTCGTATGTGAGCATAGAAAATGCCCGTTTAAACCTTGATACAGAATCGAACAATTTTAATTTTGAAACTACCCGGGAAAAAGCGGAAGAAAAATGGGAAAAAGCGCTTTCAACCATCACGGTTAAAGGGGGTTCTGACGACCAAAAAACGGTTTTTTATACCGGTTTGTATCACATTCAGATTCACCCGAACATTCTAAGCGATGTTAACGGACAATACCCGGCCATGGAATCCTTCGAAACGCTTGTTCACCCCGGAGGAGAGCGCTATACAGTATTCTCTCTGTGGGACACTTACCGCAATTTACACCCGTTTTTAAGCCTGGCTTTTCCACAACAGCAATTAAATGTGGTCCAATCAATGATTGAAATGTACGACGAAAGTGGCTGGTTTCCGAAATGGGAACTGAATAGTACCGAAACAAATGTCATGGAAGGCGATCCGGCCATCCCTGTAATTGTAGACACCTGGTTTCGTGGAATCCGTGATTTCGATATTCATAAAGCCTACGAAGCCATGCGAAAATCGGCCACGACGGAGGGAGCGAAAAATAAATTACGCCCTGATATTGACCACTACATCTCAAATGGTTATGTACCCCTGATGAGTAAGTATGACAATTCCGTTTCGCATGCTTTGGAGTATTATATTGCCGACTGGAACCTGGCACAAATGGCAAAGGAGTTGGGTCATTATGAAGATTATAATCGCTTTCTTAAACAATCACGGGCTTATAAAAATTACTTCTGCCCCGACTTTGAGATCATACGCCCAAAGCTTGAAAACGGTATTTTTTATGCGGAATTTGATCCGAAGCAAGGCGAAAATTTTGAGCCGAGCCCGGGATTTCACGAAGGAAATGCCTACCAGTATACATTTTGTGTACACCACGACATGGAAGGAATGATTGAGCTGAACGGTGGAGGGAAAGCCTTCACCAAAAAATTACAGGCTATTTTCGATGAAGGCCATTTCGATATGGCCAACGAGCCCGACATCCATTACCCCTGGTTATTCAACTATGTAAAAGGCGAAGAATGGCGAACACAAAAGGAACTAAACCGTTTAATGTCTAGCTACTTTAGAAACGAAGCCGGCGGACTTCCGGGCAATGATGATACCGGAACCATGTCGACATGGATCGTATATGCAATGATGGGAATATACCCGGTACTTCCGGGCGACATGAATTATGCTGTATCGTCACCTGTTTTTGACGAAGTAAAAATTAAACTTGATGCGAATTTTTATCCGGGTTCTGAGATCATTATAAAGAAAACCGGAAGAGGTGATAAAATAAAGTCCGTAGGATTAAATGGAAAAACACAGAAACACTTTTTCATCAACCACAACGATCTGGTAAAAGGAGGAATTTTGGAGATCAAACACTAGGCAATGAATGAAAGGGACCTGCGTTTTGCTATGAAAAACCGGCGAACAGGCAAAGAGACAAAAATAAAAAGTAAAAAAATAACAATTAAAA
>JBFEWU010000086.1:0-14729 GCA_041546215.1 Draconibacterium sp.
AATAAAAACAATATAGTATAAACTAAATGAAAAATCGAATTACAATACTTAGTTTCCTAATTACACTATCATACTTTGCATTTGCAAATAATCCTGAAGAACAGGTTACTTTCGACAAACCAAATATTATTCTGCTTTTTGTGGATGATTTGGGATGGGCAGACCTTGGTTACCGGAATCCCGATTTTTACACGCCTAATATTGACCAATTAAAGGATGAAGGGATTGACTTCCAAAGAGCTTATGTTGCCACTCCCACTTGCAGTCCAAGTCGTGCATCAATTTTAACAGGAAAAGAGCCAATACGCATGGAAATGCCGCGCCATATTACACACGAAGATAGATTTGGCAGGAATACCAAGAAATACAATTACTGGAAAACAGATCCGGTTCAACGAAATTCAGTTAATTGGTTGCCATTGGAAGAAATTACTTACGCCGAACGGTTAAAGGATATTGGATATTATAACATGTTTATTGGAAAGTGGCATTTGGGACACGAACCATTCCATCCGATCAATCAGGGTTTTGACGAACAATACGGGACCACAAACTTCGGTCATCCGGCTAATTATTATCCACCCTATTTTCGAGAGCCAAATCCATTGAAAGAAATTATAGGCGAACAATATTTAACCGATGTTTTAACCAATAAAGCAGATGAATTCATTCGCAATTATGACAAAGACAAGCCCTTCATGCTTTCCATGTGGTATTATAATGTTCATTCTCCCCATATCGGGCGAAAAGACTTAATCGATCGTTATAAGAATTTGGGATGGAATGACAAGTATGCAAATTATGGAGCAATGGTAACTGCCATGGACGAGTCGGCTGGGCGAATTCGTAAGGCTTTACAAGAAAAAGGAATTGCAGACAACACTGTAATTCTGTTTATTTCTGATCAGGGTGGTTTTTTTACCAATTATCCTTTAAGGGGTCAAAAAGTTGGGAATACACTCGGAGAAGGAGGTGCACGTGTTCCATTTATTTTGTATTATCCCGGAGTAACTAATCCCGGAGCAACTTGTGAAACTCCGGTACAAACCATAGATGTATTCCCTACTTTAATGGAGATTGCTTCCGGGACAAAATACAAGGATGATCAAATTCAGGGAAAAAGCCTGATGCCATTGGTAAGAGGGGAAGAATTTCCGGAGCGTAACATTTATTTTTTCCGGTCTTATGAAGATCAATATGCCGCCATTATATCGGGTGATTGGAAACTGATTAAATATCACAATGGCCCCGATGAATTGTACAATATAAAAAATGACCAAAGTGAAATTAACAACCTTATTCATGTTGAAACAGAAATTGCCAAAAAATTACAGGAAGAACTGGAAGAATGGGAAGAAGAAGCGGTGCCACCAATTGTTGAAGATGAAGATATTAATTAACCAAAAATAGTATGAGAAGCCTGACATCAATTCTCTTTATTTTAATCGTAGTAACAGCTTGCTCTGTTAAATCAAGCAGTGAAGAGAGACAAAACCCAAATATTCTTTTCTGTATTGCTGACGATGCATCAATGAACAGCTTTGGTGCCTATGGCTGCGACTGGATTAAAACACCAGCAGTTGACAGACTTGCAAAAGAGGGAGCGGTTTTTACAAATGCCTACAACTGTAATCCCAAATGTGCTCAGGCGCGTGCTTGTTTGGATACCGGAATGTACAGTTGGCAGTTAAAGGAAGCCTGTAATCTCAAGCTCTTAAAATCTCAAAAATCGGGAAGGATTGATGAAAATCGCGACTATGTCTTGCTGGGAAAAGAACGACACGATGTGGGTCGTGCAAACGATGACGGAATCGATTTGGCTTACCCGGTTCGAGCCATTCGCAACGATAAATTTTTATATGCACATAACATTAAGCCCGAACGCTGGCCGGTTGGAAATCCCGAATATGGTTTTAGAAACTGCGATGGTTCTCCAACCAAAAGCTACTTAATGGATATTGAAGAAGGTAGCGAAGAATACAAATATTTTGAAATGAGTTTTGGCATGCGTCCTGAAGAAGGACTATATAATATTCAGGATGATCCTGATTGTATAAATAACCTGGCTACTCTTGAAGAATATGCCAAGGTTAAAATCCAACTTCGTCAACAAATGGAAGCCGAACTAAGGGAACAAGGCGACCCTCGAACCCTCGGTAATGGTGATGTTTTCGACAAATATCCTTACGGTGGCAGACAGTTGGACTATAATATCGAATAAAAAATTTTAGCAGATGAAAAAACTGGTTTGGCTTACATTATTTTCAGGAATGCTGCTCTCCCTGAATTCATTAAATGCGCAGTCACCCGAAGGGAACAACAGGAATCTTCAGAAAAAAGAAGTATTTACTAAGGGGTATCCAAAAACACTTTTGTTTAGAAACGATAAAATAGGACTTAATGATGGCTATAACCATTGGGAAAATATTCATTATCCATTTAATGCTATTACAAAGAAATATCTTCAGGAAGAAGTTGACATGCCGCCTGTAATTGCTGAATGGGCAAATAAATACGCAAAAAAACATCCTGAAAAACTTATGCTTATTCATTTAAACGGTGAAGGCAGATCAGTCAATGATGAGGGTATGCAAAAACTGTATTTCCCGGGACACTGGATTTATGAAGAAGGCACATATCCTTCTGAAGATATTGACAGTAAACAAAAAACAATAGTTGTTCAAAATGCCTTGCCTTTTTCAGAGAAAGCATACACTGTTCATGGGCGAGATGTAAAAATCAATAAACTGCCTCATGATATAATAATGGTAAAACTTGATAAAAATGGAAGCCGTCTGTGGAATACATGCGAATATGCAACCATAAAAAAAGTGGATTATAAAAATAACCGCCTCATTATAGAAAGAGGTAAATACAATACGACTCCAGGAAATTTTGAGAAAGGAAAAACTTACATTGCCCCGATAGCAGGTGACCATTGGGGAGGAAACCTCATGTGGTATTATATTTTGTCGGCAACATGTCCTTTAGATGAAAATGGAAATTCTGCGGCCGATGTTTTTGTAAATGAAATGAAAGTGTGGTTTGGCACTAACGGGGTTTTAAAGAACATTGATGGTATAGGGTTTGATGTAAATTATTTTGAAACGGACCATGAAACATGGGATTGCAACAATGATGGTCAAGCCGACCGGGGTTTTATTGATGAAAAAAATGTTTGGAGACAGGGAGACATAGAATTTCTTAAAAAAATCAGGGCCGCTTTTGGCCATGAATTTATTATTGCCGCTGATGGCTGGCGCGATGAAATGCAAAGAGCAGTTGGTATTTTAAATGGCATGGAAACAGAAGGTTTATGTCGCTGGAATGATGGGTATCGGCAAATATCCAGAACAATCAACCAACACACATACTGGAATCTGTATAACGATACAAAATACCAGTATAGTTATATCACTTCGAAATTGAGAAACCCGCTCGATGAAAAAATTGCTCCGCAACTTCATCGGATGGGATTAGGACTAACCGCTTGTCTGGGTGTATCTTATGCCTATTCGCCAACCTTTTTTATTCCTGAAGCGTTTGGTGGTTCTCTCAAAAAGGCTAACTGGCTGGGAGAACCTTTAGCAAATATGAAATATGCGGTAGAAGAAAATGATGACTTACTCAATGGCGCAGGGAAAAAATTTGATAATAATTTACTTGGTCAGTTCGATTTTTCCGGGGTAGAGCATAAACTCCAAAACAATACGCTGTACATTAAAGGAAAAAATAAAGATCCATATAAAGAAATAGTTGTTCAGGGACCTGAAGTTAGCATACCATCCGGTGATTTATTGATATTTTTTGAAGCCAAGGCGATTAAAGGATTTACCGACTTGGAAAACGAAAGCCTGATTCCGAGAAAAATTAATGTTCGTATAGAAGGGCTTCCTGAATTCCCTGTTGAACCAATGAATTCACATAAGTTATACAACGATTTGGCCGGTTTTATGGGAACCGAAGAATTTACACCTCAAATGTTTTATTTCAGAAATGCGGGAGAGAGTGAAAGTCCTTTGAAGTTAATTTTTGAAGCCGAGGAGCAGGGCGAATTTGCCATCCGAAACCTGAAAATAATGAATGCACCGTGTGCAATTGTTCGTGATTTTGAAAATGGTGTTGTTCTGGTAAATCCATCACTTCAGCCTTTTGATTTCAACCTTGACCAACTTTTTGGAAATCGAATGACATATCAAAGAATAAAAGTAGTGCCTCCTTTGGTGGGTAAACTTGATGGCGTTCCGGAAAAAATAAAAAAATACAATAACGGCAAGATTGTCGAAAATAACTCGGAAGTGACTGTTCCTGCATTAAATGCACTCTTTTTAATTAAAACAAAACAATAAACCAGACATTAATATGGAGTCGAATATCAAAAAAAACAATGCCAAATACCGTATCAAATTTATTTTATTGATCACCAGTATGCTTTTTTTGCAGCCTCAGTTATCAGCACAAAAATTGTATTTCAAGGATTTCATCCAGGAAAATGAAAAAGATGCTACGCTACCGATGTTGGAAATGATGCAGGAAGCAAAAAAATTAACGAAGCCTGAAATTATAATTGAGAAAGGAATTTACCATTTCTATCCTCAAAAAGCCTTTGAAACGTATTGCTTTATTACCAATCATGACGATGGACTACGCTCAACTCCTTTCCCGATAATTGGTTTTAAAAACCTGAGTATAAAAGCTGATAATGCACAATTTATTTTTCATGGATTAATGGTTCCTATCATAATCAGGGATTCCGAAAATATTCACCTCAGCGGGTTTTCTATAGACTGGAAAATACCGCTTCACACGGAAATGAAAGTGGTGGATATTGATGAAGATGCACACACCTTTGACATCGAGGTGAATTCTCCTTATGAAATCAGGAATAATGAACTGTTATTCCTTAAAGAAGGATTTGAACACAACCTGGAAAGGGCAATATGCTGGGATCCAAAAACCATGGCAGTTGCTTTTAACACCGTCCAGGTAACTCCCTTAACAGTTACCGGGAAAGCAAGCATAAAAAGATTTGAGGATAGACTTCAATCAATTTATCCAATCGATCCCCAACTTCCACCACAAAGGTTTCAGGGGAAACAACTTTCATTAACAGCTAAAGAATTGCAGCCCGGTGTTATACGAATTTTTGGGCACGATAAAAAACTCCCGAAACCGGGATGGATAATCGTTGCCAAGGGAGAGAATTCTTTGAACCGCCTGGCACCTGCAATCCACGTGAAAAGATGCAGCGATATTGTTGTTGCAGATGTTACCGTGCACCATGCTGGAGGAATGGGGATTGTTTGTGAGCGTACAGAAAATGTGACGCTCGATCAGTTCAATGTGGCTTTAAAAGAGGGTTCGGGGAGAATGCTGACTACTACGGCCGATGCTACTCATTTTAATAACTGCCGGGGGCATGTTGAATTAAAAAACTGTCTTTTGGAAAATATGCTGGATGACGGAACAAATGTACACGGAACCTACGCCAGGGTCGTTGATATTTTAGGGAAAAATAAAATAGGGATACGTCTGGGGCACTTTCAGCAATTTGGTTTTGAAATAGCATCATCCGGAGATAAGTGTGGATTTATTAAAGAAGATGTGCGATTCACTCCTTTTATCGTCTCAAAAGTTAAAAAGATAATTAAGCTAAATAAAAGGTATTACAGTATTGAATTTGAAGAAGAGCTTAAAAATGTGGCTGTTGGGGATTTACTTGAAAACCTTGACTGGTATCCCAGTCTTACTATTTCGGGTTGTACCATAAAAAACAATCGTGCACGAGGTATTTTATTAAGTACTCCTCGCGAAATTATTGTTGAAAATAACTATTTCAGCAATATGATGTCTTCAGTGCTGTTCCCCAGCGGTTTTGCAAACGTCTGGTACGAATCAGGGAAGGTAAAAAACTGTATCATCAGGAATAATATTTTTAAAGATAGTGGATATGGGGGTAAAAACAGGGCTGTGATTGCCACCCATGTTGATGAATCTGAAGAGAATTACCCGGTTGGAAAGATAGTCATCGATAACAACACATTTGCCAATTTCGACCCTTATGTTTTTGATTTAGAAAGGATTGATTCATTAATTATTAAGAATAATACCATTGAAAAATCAGGAAACTACCCGGAACTAAACTTGGATAAGAAAGTATTGAATGATCATAAAATAAACCATCTCATTTTAAAGGATAATACAATTACAAATGAGTGGGAATTCAACTAAAAATCTGTATTATGAAGAAATATATTGTTTTTTTGATTGCATTAGCTGCGTTATCCTCAGGATGTAAGGAAAATACCATAGAAAAATCACCCCGCCCCAACATATTGTTTGCCATAGCAGACGATGCCTCATGGAAACACTTTGGTGCATATGGTTGTGATTGGGTAAGAACCCCGGCATTCGACCGTGTGGCCGAAAACGGAATTCTGTTTACCCGCGCATACACTCCCAACGCCAAATGTGCACCGTCGCGGTCGTGCATTTTAACCGGGCGCAACAGTTGGCAGCTGGAAGAAGCGGCGAACCACTCACCCCATTTCCCCGCAAAATTTAAGACTTATGCCGAAGCGATTGGTAAAAACGGCTACTGGGTGGGTAGTGTAGCCAAAGGTTGGGCTCCGGGTGATCCCGGAAAAATTAACGGCGAGCGCCGTCAGCTTACCGGACCTAAATTCGATGAATTTAAAACCGTTCCTCCTGCAAAACACATCAACATTAACGACTATGCCCGAAATTTTGAAGCTTTCCTGGAACAGCGTCCCGAAGGCCAGCCGTTTTGTTTCTGGTATGGTAGCACCGAACCACATCGCCGCTACGAGTTTGAAGCAGGAATAAAAAAGGGAGGTAAAAACCGGGAGCAAATAGACGAAGTACCAGCGTTCTGGCCCGATGTGGACACTGTACGTATCGATATGCTTGATTATGCTTTTGAAATTGAATATTTCGACAGTCATCTGCAGAAAATGCTCCAAAAGCTGGAGGAAATCGGGGAGCTTGATAATACGCTGGTAATTGTAACAGCCGACAATGGGATGCCGTTTCCTCGCATAAAAGGACAGGTTTACGAATACTCAAACCACCTGCCACTGGCAATTATGTGGCCCAAGGGCATTAAAAATCCGGGACGCGTAGTTGACGATTTTGTTAATTTTATTGATTTTGCACCAACCTACCTCGAACTGGCCGGCTTGTCGGCGGAAGAAGCCGGAATGCAGCCCGTTACCGGAAAAAGCCTGACCGATATTTTTTATTCAGAAGGTGAGGGCAATGTTGTTCCCGATCGTGACTTTGTGCTGGTAGGAAAAGAACGGCACGATGTGGGCCGCCCCGATGATATGGGTTACCCGGTACGTGGTATCATTACCGACGGTTATCTGTACCTGCGCAATTTCAAACCCGACCGCTGGCCAAAAGGAAATCCGGAAACCGGATACCTGAACACCGATGGAAGCCCGACAAAAACTTATATTCTGGATACCCGCCGAAAAAAAGGTGTCCTGGAATTTTGGCAACTTAATTTCGGGAAGCGACCGGCAGAAGAGCTTTACAACATCGATGATGACCCGTACTGCATGAACAACCTGGCAAATGTGGAGGATTTTGACAACATCAAGGCGAAGTTGAATGATGAACTGATTAAAAAGCTTGAAGAACAAAACGATCCGAGAATTATTGGAAACGGCGATGTTTTCGATAATTATGAGTATTCAGGAGGAGTGCGGAATTTTTACAATCGCTTCATGAGCGGTGAAGTTATTCAGGCAGGCTGGGTGAACGAATCGGATTTTGAGAAAGATATCCGATTTACCAAATAGATTTTTAGAATAAATTAAATACATTAAAGATGAACAGAATATCGTTGTTCCAATTTATCAGTTTTGTTGGGATTTTAACCACAACTTTATCGTGCATAAATAACAGGCCTGTTGAATCAAGTTTAAACATAGAAATCCTATACCTCAGGGATTATGGAGCAATAGCAGATGATGGAATTGACGATGTGCGTGCCATTAAAAAAGCACTTGCAGATTGTAAGACCTCAGGGATTAAAGAGCTCGTATTGGAAAAAGGACAATACGATTTCTATCCAACACTTGCAGAGGAACGTTATTGTTTTATCAGCAACAACGACGAAGGATTAAAGCGTATTGCTTTCGACCTTAAAGACATAAATGATTTGACCATCGACGGGCAAGGGGCACAGTTAATGTTTCACGGTTTTATGAGTCCTTTTGTACTTGAAAATTCACAGAACATCAAATTTGAGAATTTTTCGATTGATTACTCCCGGACTTTTCATAGTGAAGCTATCATTTTAGGCTATGATGAAGATGGAATGGATGTGGAAATCCGTGAAGGCTTTCCGTACAAAGTACATCGGGGAACTTTGCTTTTTACCGATGGACAAAAACAAAGCGGACAACTAACCACTGTTTCAAAAAGTGTGACTTACGGCAGTTCGCATATGCTGGAATACGACACAAAAAAGCGTGAAACCGCTTACATGGTAAAAGATTTTTACTTTAGTGATATCAATGGTTTTCCTGCCAAAGAGCTGGGAGGGCGTAAAGTGCGAATTCGTGTTCCCGGACTAACAGGCACGATAGGAAATACCATGGTTTTCGGTCCTAACCACCGAAAACATCCCGGCTTTGTAGTAAGCGATTCGAGGAATACAGAATTTCATAATATTACAATTCATCATTCGGGTGGTATGGGGATCCTTGGTCAGAAAAGTCACAATATTACCGTTGATGAGTGTAAGGTTACTCCGTCCAATGGAAGAATGATTAGTGCCACTGCAGATGCCACCCATTTTGTAAATTGTACCGGGAAAATAGCCTTGACAAAAAATCTGTTTGAAAATCAAAAAGACGATGCCACCAATATTCACGGAATTTATGTTCAGGTGATCGAGAAAAGTGCTAACGATAAGGTTATTGTTCAGCTAAAGCATCAACAACAACATGGATTCGATTTTATGAAACCCGGAATGAAATTGGAACTGGTTCGCGGTAAGAGCATGATTACCTATGATACTGCAATTGTTAAACATGTAAACAGAATTAACAAGCAAGTTACTGAAGTGACTTTCAATGAAAATTTGCCGCCTAATCTTGAAATTGGTGATGCGATTGCAGAAATCCGTGATTACCCTGAAATTCTGATAGCCAATAATATTGTGCGTAATAACCGTGCCCGTGGTATGCTGTTAAATTGTCGTGGGAAAACAGTGGTTGAAAATAATACTTTTCATTCTCCGGGTGCTGCTATTTTATTCGAGGGAGACTCGTTTTTCTGGTTTGAACAGGGTGGAGTTCGTGATTGCGTGATACGTAACAACAAATTTGAAAATTGCCTGTATGGAGTTTGGGGTAAAGCAATCATTGATGTAAAGGCCGGTGTTCGTGAAAATAAAGAAACAAGTCGTTATAACCGTAATATCCTGATCGAGAACAATACGTTTAAAATATACGACGACTTAACACTGCTGAACGCCTATTGTGTTGATGGGCTTATATGGCGAAACAATACTGTTGAAAAAACAGATGCATATCCTAAAACAGGGAAATCAAACGAACTCTTTGTTGTAAATTACTGCGATAATGTAGAGATTGATGATGAAAGATATATCCAGTCTGAATAGAACCTGTTAATAATGAAAAACATGCTTTTTCGATATAAAAATTGGTCGATGAGAATAATAAATCAAACGCTAATAACTATTTGCGTCCTCTTTTATCTGGCTGCTTTTCAAAGTTGTAATAAAACTATTAATACAGAGGATAAACTGATTATTTATCCTGCTCCCACGGAAGAAAAACTCTCGGAAGATTACACCCTGGAAGTCAATGGCCAGCCTGTAGATATTTATCTCGCTAAAATTGCAGACGTGGAAAATCCGGACAGTTGGTTGTTACAGCCAGAAGATGTTGGCGGGCCTTATTCGTTCACCTATTTTGATTTTTCAGGTGAGGTCACTATTAAAATAACCGCTTTAAAGAAATCTTTTGACCATTTGGTAATCCGTCCTTTATCGGCTGGAATTATTCCGGAAGTCAGCGGTAACACCCTGATATTTACGATTAACGAGCCATGTAAACTCTCCATTGAGCCCGATGGAAGAATTGAGCCGCTAATCTTATTTGCGAATGCGCCCGAAATAAATCCACCAGGCGAAGAAGATGAAAATGTCATCTACTTTGGCCCCGGAATTCACAAACCTGAAAGAATCGAACTGGGTTCCGGCCAAACGCTTTATATTGCTGGCGGGGCTATTGTCAAAGGTGGAGTAGCTGTTACAGGAGATAATATTAAAATAAAAGGCAGGGGAATACTTTGTGGTAATGACTGGGCCTGGCGAAAAGGCCCGGGAAGGATGATCGGTATGAATGAAGCTACAAATGTCATGGTTGAAGGAATTATCCTGAGAGGTTCCTGGAGCTGGACCATTCCAATCTATAACTGTGATTCTGTTTCCATTACGAATGTTAAACTGGTCTGTAGCAAGAATCCCAATGATGATGGAATAAATCCCTGCAATTCACAACGAATCTATATCAGAGATTGTTTTATCCGCACCGACGATGATTGTATTGCTATGAAGGGCATTAAGTTTGGGTCGGATAATGATAATGTTGAGTATATTACAGTAGAAAATTGCTTGCTCTGGAGTGACAGGGCACGAATCTTCCTTCTGGGGCACGAAAGCCGCGCAGCATATATGAGGCATATTGTTCTTCGTAATCTCGACATTCTGCATTTCAATATGACGCCTTTTCTTTTTGAACCTGGAGAGGAAATGTCTGTCGAAGATGTTATTGTTGAAGACGTATCGGCGTATTCTGATCATCCTCCGCAGGGGGGTGCAAGGACATTTGATTTTATTCGGTTAAAACCGACTGTAAACCCGTATATGAAGAATAAAGTACCGGGTAAGATAAGCAATGTTCACTTTAAAAATATTTCATTGACCGGCGGAGAAAGAGAGGGAAAGTACGGGATATGGGTTACCGGTGCCGATCCCGAACATAAGGTGAGTGATGTAAGTTTTGAGAACATGTCATGGTACAATCAGTTGATTGATGAGATTTCCCCACAGGTAAAAATTGGAGATAATACGAGTAATATCCGTTTTATTAATTCAGGAGCCGGGGAATAGTGATTTCCAGCTATTTCCGTACTGTTTCAACTGATCCCGACATGGAGATCCTCTATGGATGTGCCGTGAGCCATCGACCAGTCAGCAACAAGATTTTAGAGAATTATTAAAGGAGACTTATTATGGATAGAATTAAAGCAAAGTTTATAATCATATGTTTGACTGTTATCATCGCATTAGGGGCAGTAGCAGAGGAAAAGAATCCTAATCTGATTTTTGTCCTGACAGACCAGTGGCGCCGTCAGGCAATTGGTTTTATGAATGATGATCCGGTGTTGACACCGAATCTTGATCGTTTTTCCGAGGAGGCCGTAGTTTTCACTCATGCCGTGGCTACCGTGCCCGTTTGCGCGCCTGATCGCGCGGTATTGATGACCGGTAACTATCCGCTTAGAAACGGGGTTCTGGCCAACGATATGAGATTGGATGAAAATTCACAGAGCCTCGGCGTGGTTTGTAAAGAAGCGGGGTACCGGACAGGCTATGTCGGTAAATGGCACATTGATGGTGTGAGGAAATTCACCCCACCTGGTAAACGTCGGCAGGGATTCGATTTTTGGTATAAGTCCATTTATCACCAGCCATTCAGTCAGTCGTATTACATTCAGGATAATCCCGAACGGATCAGAGTTCCGGGTTGGGCTCCAAAATATGCCACAGATACGGCTATCGAATTCTTGAAGGAGGAGTCGGATAAGCCATTTGCTCTGGTGGTTTCTTATGCGCCGCCCCACAATGGTGGCGGAAAAGGCATGGAGAATACCCACACTCCCGGCATGCTCAATGAAGAAGGAAAACAGAAATACGGCTACGGTTATAAAGCTCCGCAGGAATTTGAAGCGCCTTACCGTACCGAAGAATTTAATGCAAAACTACGTCGCCCGAATGTAATGCCGGTAAAGGGAAAGTTTGAATCAGATCCCGCCATTCCCGGTTACTTTGGTGCCATTACAGCACTCGATCATGAGTTCGGCCGTCTGGTGGATTATTTAAAAGACAGTGGATTGCTTAAAAATACGATCATTATATTTACCTCTGATCACGGCGAAATGATGGGATCGCAAGGCCGCATGACCAAAGGTGTCTGGTATGAAGAATCGTTAGGCGTTCCGTGCCTCATCGGTGGTGCAGCCATTAAACCGCAACGTATTACATCGCCCTTTAATGCGGTGGATGTGATGCCTACGCTGATCGGTCTTATGGGTATCGATAAACCTGAAATGGATGGCACTGACTTTTCTCCGTTGCTGACCGGCGGAGATATGGAGGTCCCGGAATTCGCTTTTCTCTCGTTTTACAAGGGCGGTGCACCGGAAAGTTATCGTCAGTGGCGCGCGGTATATTCGTCGGACTTTACTTATGTGGTTGTGGATAATTCGACCGCGTATCGCTCCTCCGGTTTACAGGAAGAAGGAGGAGCAGCGCTATACGATCGAAAGGCTGATCCCTTCCAGCAAAAGCCGATCTTTCGTGGTGAAGGTGCCGACGCGCTCATGGACAAGATGCATGCTGCATTGAAAAAGCACCTGGAAGAACAAAACGATCCTTTTCTGGAAAATTGCTGGGCAGGACGATCCGGCAAGGAGACTGTGCCTAATCCCACTGCTCGATACGATGCATTGATAGACCGATATTACAAATAAGTGTAGTGAATGCAGGAACAACCATAAGTCCTCCTTTATATTCATTTTATAAATTAGTAATTTCATGAAAAACAGGAACATTTTATTCTACAGTACATTATGGGTTTGTATTTTTCTTTTTTCATTCTTCAGAATTTATAGTGCAATGGCACAAAGCGAAGGAATTAGTTCCCCGAACAAACGCTTATCGATTATTTTTGAAACGATTAAAGATAAACTGCCCTCAGAAGAAGGTGGTCAATTGGTCTATTCTGTTGCATTCGATGGGAAACCCTTGATTTCCAGGTCAAATTTGGGGCTGGAATTTGAAGGTGAACCTTTACTTGGTGCAGATGTAAAAATGCTTGATGTAAAACGTTCTGCAGAAGAACAATCATATAAACTATATGCAGGCAAAACAAGTCACGTCAAGGATAGTTTTAATTTCTTGAAGATTAGCCTAATAGAGGAAAATGGTTCTGGCAGGAGACTCGATATTGAAGCAAGGGCATACAATGATGCGGTCGCTTTCAGATATATGGTTCCTGGGCAATCAGGCATTGATGAAATTCGTTTAACCGGGGAAAGGACAGAATTTAAAATAAGCAAAGACGCATTTACTTATTCACAAATGTTTCCTCCCTCAATACTAACTCATGAATCAAGACATAGTTATGAAGCCGACTTTGTTAAACTTCCGATTGCAGCATTTTCATTTCAGGGGAGTATAGTTAACGATGTTGTGATCGGATTGCCTTTACTTATGGAAGTTCCTGGTGTGGCTTGGCTTGCTATTAACGAAGCAAATATGCGTGATTACAGCACAATGTATTTGACAACTCTTACCAACTCCTGGGCAGGACACTGGCTTAAAGCACTGCTCCTTCCTCAAAAGGAAGATACCAGCGTTTGTGTTACAGGCTTATTTCCGCTTAATTCTCCGTGGCGAATTCTTCAGGTTGGAGATGAGCCGGGAAAACTAATTGAATCTAACATCCTGACTAATTTGAATGATGAAAATCTTATTGAAAGACCTTCATGGATAAAGCCGGGAAAAGCAGCCTGGAACTGGTGGTCGGGTAGTATTAATCCAAATGGAGAATCTGAGTTTTCAACAGAAAATATGAAATACTATGTTGATTTTGCCCATGAATCAGGATTTGAATATATGCTGATAGATGCGGGTTGGGCAGTCCGGGGTGATATTACAAAAATGAATGGGAGAGTTGATATCCCGGAAGTTGTCGAGTATGCAAAATCAAAAAATGTAGGTATTTGGATTTGGATTCGTTATGATGATGCAGTAAGACAAATGGATGAAGCCTTTCCCATTTATCACGAATGGGGTGTTAAAGGACTGAAGATTGATTTTGTTGAAAGAGATGACCAGGCTGGTATCGAATTTTACTATCGGGCAGCGGAGAAGGCTGCAGAGCATCAGTTAATGCTAGATTTTCATGGTTCAACAAAGCCATCAGGATTGAGCAGGACTTACCCAAATATAATGGGATATGAAGGAGTTGTAGGTATGGAAGTATCGAAAGGTAGTTTAAGAGATAACCCGGATAACAGTTTGATGCTGCCTTTTATTCGCATGCTGGGTGGCTTCATGGACTATACTCCGGGAGGATTTAATAATGTTACAAAAGAAGAATTTATTCCGCGCAGGAACAAACCTATGGTGATGGGAACACGTGCTCATCATCTGGCCATGTATGTGGTTTTTGAGTCCCCCATTCAAATGGTCTCCGATCATCCGAATGCCTACAAAAATGAGCCCTCTTTCCAGTTTGTCAGGGATGTACCTGCTACATGGGACGAGAGCAGAGTGCTAAACGGAGTACCAGGAGAATATGTTACTATTGTTCGAAGAAATGGGGATGAATGGTACCTGGGAAGCATGACCAACTGGACTCCTCGTGAATTAGATTTCT
>JBFEWU010000364.1:0-4797 GCA_041546215.1 Draconibacterium sp.
CAACATCATCTACATTAAATAATGACGAAGACAAGTTCGGAGGTCAGTTTGCTGTTGATGGAGGGATGCAAACAAGATATGCTTCAACAGATACTTTGTCTCAGCTGGAAATCAATCTAAATCCGGCACAATCATTTAATAAAATATCAATTTTTGAATATCAGGATAGTACGGATGGAGGTGATGGGTTCTCTAATCACAGGACTAACAGAATTCTGTCATATCGAATTGATATTTTGCAAAATAGCGAATGGCGAACAATTTATATCAGTGACGAACCAATGGGAGATTGCAAAGTAATATGCTTCCCTTATTCTTATCAAACATCAAAATTGAAATTTAGCGTGTTAAAAGCAACAGCTCCTCCCTCAATTTATGAGATTAACGTGATAAGAATCGAGAATTAATCAATGAAAGGATTAATGCTCAGTTTAACACATCTACAACTTAAGAATTATCTCTTGGGGAAGACAAGAAAAGATTCTTTAATAAGCCATCTTTGAAATATCAAAAGTGTATATTGATAACTTTTATTTACTGAAAAAGCACAAAGCAGAATTTTTACAGGAAGAGCAGTTTTAGTCTGTTGAACTCTATTTTATCACAATTTGGATATAATCAATATCATCAAAACATATTTTGCACATGAGAAAAATAATAGAAAACGTAATCCCGGTACTTTTAATATTTGGGATAACCGCATGCACCCAGCCTTCTAAGAAAAAGGGAAATACGCCAAATATTTTATTTTGTATTATGGATGATGCAGGAATGCATATGAGTGCTTATGGATACGATTGGTGTAATACCCCTGCTTTTGATAAATTGGCAGAAAATGGAATTTTGTTTACCAATGCTTACACACCCAACGCCAAATGTGCTCCTTCAAGATCCAGTGTAATTACCGGAAGAAATTCTTGGCAATTGGAAGAAGCTGCCAACCATGTAGTTAACTTCCCTGCAAAATTTAAAACCTTCCCTGAAGTATTGAGGGGAAATGGTTATGTTACAGCAAAAACAGGAAAAGGTTGGGGTCCGGGCAATCCTGGGAAAGTTAACGGCGAAAGAAGACTTCTTATTGGTGAAGCATGGGGCGACATTAAAACACATGCCTGGGCAAATGGTATGAGTAACGAAGACTATGCGGCAAATTTTGATGCTTTCTTAGATTCTATTGAACAGGAAAAATCGTGGTTCTTCTGGTACGGTGCACGCGAACCACATAGGCGGTATCAATACCTTTCGGGACAGGAAATAGGTGGTAAAAAATTAAATGACATCGACTCGGTACCGGCATTTTGGCCCGACAATGAAATTATTCGTAACGACATGCTCGATTATGCACTGGAAATTGAATATGCCGATTCCCATCTCGACCGAATGATTAAGACGTTGGAGGAAAGAGGCTTATTGGATAATACAATTATCGTAATGACATCCGACCACGGAATGCCTTTCCCGCGTTGTAAAGCACAGGAATACGAATACTCCAACCATGTCCCAATGGCCATAATGTGGCCAAAAGGCATTAAAAATCCGGGGCGTACTGTAACCGATATGGTCAGCTTTATAGATTTTGCACCTACTTTTTTGGAATTGGCAGGAATACCCTTCGAAAAATCAGGCATGCATTCGTCTCCAGGGAAAAGCCTTACCGATATTCTCTACTCTGAAAAAGAAGGTCAGGTCAATCCTGACCGCGATATTCTGCTGATTGGAAAAGAGAGACATGATTACAGCCGTCCCAATAATCAAGGATTCCCTATACGGGGTATAGTTTCCGATGATTACATGTATTTGTACAATTACAATATTTCCCTCTGGCCTGCCGGAAACCCTGAAATAGGATACCTTGATATTGACGGATCACCAACTAAAACTGAAATCTTAAGGCAATATAGGGCTGGAGAAAATGATTTCTACTGGAAGTTGTCCATGGGTAAACGCGAAATCAACGAAGAATTTTTTAATATCACTAAAGATTCGGAATGTATGAATAACCTTGCCAATAATCCTGAATTTGGTGAGCTTAAAAAGAAAATGAAAAGCAGGATGGAAACCATGTTGAAGGAACAGCAAGATCCACGAATGTTAGGGAACGGCAATATTTTCAACACCTATGGCTACTCCGAACCAAAGGGATGGAATTATTACGAACGCTTTATGGCTGGTGAATTTACCATAGAAAATACCGGTTGGGTTAATCCTGGTGATCAGGAAAAAGAAATCAGTAAATAGGGTGATACATTTTTTTGACAACCTTATAAAAATAACTCTAATATCAATAGAGCGGATACAATTGGGATGCAAAATCACGTTGAAAATGTCGGGTTGGGGCGGTTTGTTTTTATCGGTTGTATTGGTGGAGTTTTTTTGTTGGACATAAGTTCGCATTGATTTTCTCGTTGAACCTTTTAATTTGTTATATGTTCCAATAGTCAGTATCTTACATATTCCTGTAAGACAAAAATACACTTACCTAAGTGACCATTAGTACTATATAGCATTTAATAAAAATATATGTCAAAATATAGAACCGCTCTACCTCAGCTAACAGAATCTATATTTTTGACCGATGGTGGATTAGAAACAACCCTAATCTTTAATCAAGGTATTGACTTACCTCATTTTGCATCATTCGTTCTGCTTATGAATGAGGATGGCAGAAAAGTACTACAAGAGTATTACCAAAATTATATTGCTATTTCAAAGCCAAATTGTAAAGGATTCATTCTTGAAGCTACCACTTTATGGAGGGCCAATCCAGACTGGATTGAGAAAATTGGGTATTCGCTTGATCAAATGGTTTTAATAAATAAAACAGCTATTCAAGGGCTTGAGATTTTAAGAGATAATCATGAGAAAGATGATTTTAAAATGCCCATTAGTGCTTGTATCGGTCCTCGCGGTGATGGGTACACCCTAAATAATAAAATGAGTGTTGAGATCGCTGAAGAATATCATTCTTTTCAGATTAAAATATTGGCTGAAACTAATGCTGATCTTATTTCTGCTATGACAATCAATTACAATGAAGAAGCCATTGGGATTGTAAAGGCAGCCAAGAGCTACAATATCCCAGTTGTTATTTCATATACTGTTGAAACTGATGGAAGGCTTCCAAGCGGAGAGTCTCTTAAGGATGCCATTACTGCTCTTGACGAAGAGACTGACAATTACGTATCTTATTTTATGATCAATTGTGCGCATCCCAATCATTTTACAAAGGTGCTGAAAACTAGTGGTAATTGGCTGGACAGAATTGGAGGCATTCGTGCTAATGCCTCTACCAAAAGTCATGCTGAATTAGATGAGTCCGAAGTCCTTGATGAGGGAGACAGAGTTGATCTTGCCAAATGCTATAAAGACCTAAAAATACTGTTACCAAACATTAACGTAATAGGCGGTTGTTGTGGTACTGATCATACCCATATGGATAAGATCTGTGAGGTTTGGTTTCAAAAATAGTTTTGTTCAACATTAAAAAGGATATAAATGAAATTTTTTACTAAAGTCAGTTTAGAAAGTGGAGAGAGAAAAATTCTATTATCTTCCTTTGCAGCAATTTCGGGAGTCGGATTACTTTCATATGCCGCACTACCATTCTTGATTGGATCAACCATGATCAGCCTTAATTTAAATGAGGAAAGTGTTGGCCTTCTGTATAGCCTGGAATTTATTATTGCAGCTCTTTCATCAATTATTATTGCTCCAAAAATTGGGAAAATAAATCGAACAAAAACTGCCTTCATTGGGGCCTTCATTGTGATGGTTGGAAATCTCGCATCAGGTTTATGGAGTAATAATTATGAAATCTTGTTGTTAATTAGGCCATTCATTGGAATTGGTGCAGGATTAACATTGGCTTCTGGAAATGCAACAATTGCTAACGCTAAACATCCAGCAAAAATTGCTGGAATGATGAATGTGTTGTTTGCAGCAATGATGGTGTTACTCATGCTGTATTTGTCATATCTAAATGAGTACTGGGGTATACAGGGTATTTATTTGGGTTTGGCAGCTGTGACCTTTAGTTTTCTATTCTTGTTGAAACAGATGCCCCAGCGATCTGCTCAGCATGAGTCAGAAACTGTCTCCAGTAAAATAAGCAGTACGGGAATATTCAGTATCGCCGGAATTGCAATTTTTGCGGTATTCTTCATGTTTACACTTAGAGATTCTATGGCCTGGGGCTTTGCTGAGAGAATTGGTAATACAGTCGGATATTCTTCCAATGAAATGGGTCAGTTGTTATCCTTACAGGCATTTTCTGGTCTTTCAGGACCGATAATTACAGCCATAATTGGATTCAAATATGGAATTAGATCTCCTTTGCTCTTGGCTATTGTATTAGCAGGTTTGACAACTTATGCAATATTTTTATCCCCTGAATTATCTTATCTTTTTAAGGGTTCAATATTAGTTTGGACAGCAGGATACTTTTTTGCAATATCTTATCTAACTGCTTATGCTGCGACACTAGATATTAATGGCAAAATTGTGGCTGCTTCAGGAAGTGCTATGTTGCTTGGAGTTGCTGCAGGACCAGCATTGTCGGGATATCTTATTACCAAAGGTGGTTATGATATGGCAGCGTGGGCAACACTTGTATTAGTTGTTTCGATGATTATTGCAACAATAATTTCGCTGAAATGGAGGATTGAGACGCAAGAGGAATAAATGCAGGGAGGTAGAAAGACTACTGAGTGAGGAAGAGTTCGGGGATGCTTTTATGAGATATTACCAGGTTTTCAAACTTTATGATTTCGTTTTTTTAAGGGATTATAAAGTGGCTTC